>NZ_WJYH01000016.1:0-82219 GCF_009668065.1 Acinetobacter sp. RIT698 | reverse complement strand
TAAAAGAAACTACAGCATAAAAAGGATCTCTATAGTGTGGAATAGAGATCCTTTTTTTTACTTTGAATTTGCTTTTTAAGCAGATCAATTGCGCCACTTGTAAAATGACGGCATACAAAAAATACTGAAACAACGGATATAAATTAACCAAATGAAATATATTGTGCTTTACTTCACATTTTTAATTAATTATGATGCGCGAATAACAAAATAACCCAATCAAAACAAGACATAATCATCTAAAGAAAAAACTACAGCGTAAGAGAGCTTCTGTTCGATAAGAGCAAAGCTCTTTTCTTTTTTTAAATTTCTGACCTTTTGGTGCTAAACATTTTAAATATAAAAAAAGCGGATTTTACAATCCGCTTTTTGACTTCTCTCAATATTTCACATGCCTAAGTGTGTAGGCTAAAGGCATGCAAGGTATCCGTTATACACAACTACCTTTTATCAGCATCAACTAAGCTTCCGCTACAATTTCACCAAATTTGCCATTGTTGAAATCGTTAAACGCTTGCACGATTTCTTCTTTGCTATTCATTACAAATGGACCATAGCCTTGGATTGGCTCATTCAGTGGTTTACCTGTAAGGACCAAAAACTTAGCATCTTGCACTGCTTCAAGTTGAATTGCTGCATCGCCATCTTTTTCAAACATGACAATCGAGCTATCAAGCACCTTTTGTGTACCATTGAGCAACATTTCACCTTCGAGTACAACCACCAAAGTATTGTGGTCAACTGGCACATGAATAATTTGCTCATGACCCGCTTTAAGCTGACCATCCCAGACATTGACCGGGCTAAAAGTTGAAGCAGCACCTTGTTGTTCAGCATATTTCCCAGCAACCACACGTAAGTGACCTGCATCATCATCAAAATGAATCACAGGAATATCTTGCGCAGAAATTGCTTGATACTTAGGTTGGGTCATTTTATCTGCTGCAGGTAAATTCACCCAAAGCTGAACCATTTCAAAGATTCCACCTTTTTCAGTGAATTCATGTGAATGGAATTCTTCATGAACCAAGCCTGCGCCCGCAGTCATCCATTGCACATCACCTGTTTTAATGGTTCCACCGCCACCATGAGAGTCTTTATGGGTAACTTCACCTTGATAGGCGAGTGTCACTGTTTCAAAGCCACGATGTGGATGTGAACCTACACCGTGCTGTTCATGGCTAGGTGCAAAGGTATAAGGCGCTGCATAATCCAATAATAAAAAAGGACTAATCGCTTGACCTAAACGATCATAAGAAAACAAGTTTTTTACAGGAAAGCCATCACCGACCCAATGCATATTTTGATTGCGGTATACACCAATAATTCTTTTCATCTCAATACTCCTATCTCTAGGCTTTAATATGAATCCATTTTAGGTTTTTTAAAGTGATCAATACAGCAATCTACCAATACGCTGAATCCCAAATATAGGATATTCAATAGCGATGGCACAGCGTAGTTTTTAATCAATCATCTTATTTATGAGATTATTAATCTCAGTTTATAGGCTTAATTATCATGATTAAGCCACGTAACATGAAATCCATGCAAAATAATTTGTTTTGTATTTAAGCACAATTTAAATTTTAGTGACTTCAAGGATATAAAAAATGGGAAAACCTTACGTTCGTTTAAACAAAGATGATGCTGCGGTATTGTTAGTCGATCATCAAACTGGATTACTTTCTTTAGTTCGCGACATTGACCCAGATAAGTTTAAAAACAATGTTTTGGCACTGGCTGCGGCGGCGCAATATTTTAACCTTCCCACTATTCTGACCACCAGTTTTGAAGATGGCCCCAATGGTCCACTGGTACCTGAGTTAAAAGCGCTTTTTCCAGATGCGCCATATATCGCTCGCCCTGGTCAAATCAACGCTTGGGACAATGAAGACTTTGTCAAAGCGGTAAAAGCAACAGGTAAAAAACAACTGATTATTGCGGGTGTTGTCACCGAGGTTTGTGTTGCCTTTCCGGCTCTTTCTGCCCTTGAAGAAGATTTTGAGGTCTTTGTGATCACCGATGCTTCTGGAACATTTAACCCGCTGACACGTGACTCAGCTTGGGACCGTATGAGCAATGCAGGTGCACAATTAATGACTTGGTTTGGTGCCTCTTGTGAGCTACATCGCGATTGGCGTAATGATATTGAAGGTTTAGGTACGCTATTTGGTAACCATATCCCTGACTATCGTAATCTGATCAACAGCTACACACAAAACACTTCTCAAAAATAAGACAATCGTTGTCGCTAGGAATGTAAGCCTTTGCATTCCTCGCTTTTGTTTCTGCATTTTATGTGTACAAATTTTAAAATATTTTCCTATTAATGATACTATTTTATCATCAACACACCTGAGATGAAGCTGTGCACTCTTTTGATGACTACTATTATTTCTATCTGGTGGTAAAACATGGTGGATTTAGTGCTGCGAGTGAAGCCAGTAATATCACCAAGTCTAAGCTGAGCCGACGTATTTTGGATTTAGAAGCCAAATTTAATGTCACTTTGATTCAACGCTCGACACGGCATTTTAAAGTCACACCACTAGGACAAGAATTCTTTGAGGAATGTGCAAAGATTATTGAACAGGCGGATAATGCTCAGAATGTCTTATTAAAACAAGAAATTGAATTACAGGGTCTGATTAAAATTAGTTGCCCACCCGTCATGATGGAACATCAAATTCGACCGATTCTAAATCAGTTTTTAAAAAAATATCCCAAAGTTCGGGTTGAATTGGCTCTCACCAGTCGACGTATCGATGTGCTGCATGATGATATTGATTTGGCCATTCGTACTAACTTTTCAAGCAATGAAGACTCCAGCATTATCGTTAGAGATGTGATTAAAACCACGCACTGTTTAGTGATTAGTCCTGAACTTTTAGGCGATCGTGAAATTCAACATGTCACAGAACTTTGTGAATTTCCAACCATTGTATTAGGTACAGATAAACAGCACTATCATTGGCATTTACATCATATTCAGCAACGTGAAGAAATCGATATTCCGTTACAGCCTCGGGTCAAAAGCAATGACTTAATGGGCGCGTATTATGCGGTACTCGATGGCTTAGGTATTGCTGATCTTCCCTATTTAACGGTAGAACGAGACATTGCTTCAGGGCGTTTAATCCATCTGTTACCAGAGTGGTGTTCCAATATCGGTGTTGTACAGTTGGTCTATGCATCACGCAAAGGTCAACGCTTAGTCATGGAAAAATTGATTGAAGATTTAGTTGAAGGTATCCGTGCCTATGCACCTAAACACGATGGTTATATTTTATAAAGCCAACAATCGAACAAAAAAAACCAGAAGTTTAACTTCTGGTTTTTCAATTCTAACCCTAGGCAATGATTAGATTTTACCGATCAAATCAATTGAAGGTGCAAGTGTTGCATCGCCTTCTTTCCATTTTGCTGGACATACTTCGCCTGGGTGTGCGTGTACATATTGTGCTGCTTTCACTTTACGCAGTAATTCTTGTGCATCACGTCCAATGCCACCAGCATTGATTTCAATAATTTGAATTTTACCTTCAGGATCAATTACGAAAGTCCCACGATCTGCAAGGCCTTCAGCTTCAATCAACACTTCAAAGTTTTTTGCCAAAGCCCAAGTTGGATCACCCACCATTGGATATTGGATCTTTTTGATTTCATCTGAGTTGTCATGCCATGCTTTATGGGTAAAGTGTGTATCGGTAGAAACTGAGTAAATTTCTACGCCCATTTTTTGGAATTCAGCATAGTTATCTGCTAGATCGCCTAACTCTGTTGGGCAGACAAAAGTAAAATCAGCAGGATAGAAAAATACCACAGACCATTTACCCAAGAAGTCTTTTTCAGACACTTCGATAAATTCACCATTTTTATATGCAGTTGCGTTAAATGCTTTAACTTCAGTATTAATCAAACTCATTTGGTCTTCCTTCAATAGGTTTCAGGGATTGCTTATCTGTGAAATCACTATACGAAAAATTATTAAATCGGTAAAACTGGAGTTTTTAATAAAAATAATCGGTTTTATAGATTTATTTTTCCAATCTGTTGCCTTGATTTGATCGAAAATATTATTTCAAACTTTGCTTGACCTTTCACCGTTTACTCTATAGATTTTCTTTTTGAGTGGACTTTAAAAAATGACGTTCTCAATTCTTTTGGAGCAATTCCAAAACCTTCCTTTTGGTACAGACGCTTTTAAACAACTGAAAATAAACTGTGAATCTCAAATTGCTCATTCTGATGCTGATTTTGAGAAAACGGCGATTTTTATAATTTATGGTTTTGCCAAAAACTATGTCTTACTTTATGAAGATCAAGCCATTACTGCTGAATTTGCAGCAAAAGCAAAAAACCAATTGTTAGCCTATATGCAGCAACTGGACACAGCAATTCAAACTCAAGATCGTGCAACAATTCTTAATCACTTAGATCAAGTCACAACGCACTATATGCAAAGCTCACGAATTTTTTAATCACAGCACCGTAATTCAACAAGCTTGATTATTCAGCCTTGTTGTTGCTGATATACGCTTTCTAAACTGCACCAAGCCGCATGTGCCAATGCTGCTTGGTAGACTTTTGGCGTGGCTTTCACTTTACCTGACAACCATGCCCGACAATAACTTTCTGTCGATCCAACCATAAATGACAATAATAATTCATGGGGAATGTTCTTGATCACCCCATAATCGGGTTGCTGTTTCATCCAAGCCAATAAGTGCTGATTACGTAAATGATTCTGCTGTTTTAGCTGATCCCGCTGAGTACTTTTAGAAATACTAAAATTGGCAGTATATAAAAATCTGGCGAAATCAGGATAATCCATGACCCAGTCTATATAGCTTGCTGTCATCACTTGAATACCCTGCTGTAGACTTTGTGCAGACAATAATGCTTGATCACGGCGTTCTGCTTGGTCTTCTATGGCTAAAATATACAGGGCTGCCACTAAACCTTCTTTATTTTTAAAATGGTGATAAATCGCTCCCACACTGGTTTGCGCACGTTCACGGATCATTTCTATTGTTGTTGTTTCAATCCCATATTCTAAAAAACAGGCTAATGCTTCCGTTAAGATCACACGTTTTAATTCTGCACGACGCCCACTATAACGACGTTCCAACAAACTTTGATTATTCATGTACAGCCTTTGATTTTATTTAAGCATTTTCTATATGACATTTTACGCGATTCAAATCGTCTGTCGAGCCAATAACAGAATTTAATTCTGTATTAGAATAATATTCTGCAAAATAAATAATATTCTGTAAACTAAATAAGGAATACAACAATGAGCCAAACCCTAAAGCTGTGGAATAGATTTAAAAATAAGCCTGCTGGCAAATGGACATTTTCAAAATTATTATGCTTAAAAGCGCCTTATTTCAGCAGTATTTCTCCTGTTTTTGAACGACTTGAAACGAATTATGCTGAAATTAAAATCAAAAAGCACCGTGCTGTACTCAATCATATTGGTACAGTCCATGCTATTGCCATGTGTAATATGGCTGAGCTTGCTGGTGGGACCATGACCGATGTAACTGTGCCTTCCACGCATCGTTGGATTCCCAAAGGGATGACAGTTGAATATTTAAAGAAGGCTGAAACTGATTTAATTGCGATCGCCACGCCTGTTGAAAGCAATTTTCAGTGGAATCAAGGCAGTGATTATTTGGTCAATGTGGAGGTTAAAGACACGCACAATGATCTGGTATTTAAAGCTGTGATTACCATGTGGGTTTCGGCGAAAAAGTAATAGTCTAAAACCAAATCATGAGGTTCATAAAAAAACCCTTTGTTTTCACAAAGGGTTTTGATAAAGCTTGACCGTTTTTATCAATTAAAAGGGTAAGTCATCATCCAAATCCGCAGGGGCAGCAGTAGGTGCTGATGGTGCAGCTGCAGGTTTAGGCGATTGAAAACCTTGGTTTACATTGTTTCCGCCATTGCCATAGCCACCTTGTGGATTGGCATTGCCGTAACCACCGCCTTGATTACCTTGATTCGCATAACCACCACCGCCTTGGTTGTTGTTAAAACCACCTTGCTGGTTGTTATTGAAACGTGGTTGGTTATAACCACCATTGTCAGCAGCAGCGCCTTCACCTTGTTGACGGTTGTTATCAAGCATCTGCATTTGTTCGCCACGAATTTCAGTGGTATAGCGCTCTTGACCATTTTGATCCGTCCACTGACGGGTACGTAAAGAACCTTCAATATAAACTTTTGAACCTTTACGTAAATACTGCTGTGCAATCTCACCTAAACGGTTGTGCAATACAATACGATGCCATTCCGTTTGTTCTTTTCTTTCACCGGAATTTTTGTCTGTCCAAGATTCACTTGTCGCAATTGAAAATTGAGTGAGAGAACCCCCATTTGGGAAAGTTTTAGTCTCAGGATCACGACCTAAAGTACCAACTAAAATAACTTTATTTACACCACGCATTAGATGTTATCTTCCTATTCGATTCTATGTTTTACTTTATAAGAGTTATGTTTAAATGGCTACCTCTTTCCCAAACAACTGCGTTAAATGTTGTCGCGCAGCATCATCAATTTGCTGTTTATCAACCTTTATATACGCAACTTGCTGGTCAGACATAACCACAACTTCCTCAATACCACGAATTGACAACAACTGAGAAGTCCAATTATCGGTTTGTTTATCCTCAGGCAATCGTAATACGATTGATGTTAAATATCGTGGTTGAGCTAGCCCAAAACTAATGAGCAACCAAAGTATAGCAATAGCTGATAAGACACTCCAACCCATTGTTGTATTATTGAGCAAAATTAATTGCCCACCAAGTGTCCCACCAAAAAAAGCCCCTAAAAATTGAGCACTTGCATTAACACCCATCGCTGTTGCTTTGGATTGAATCGGTGCTGCTTTAGACAACCATGAAGGGAGTAAAGCTTCCATGACATTAAAGGCAATAAAGAACAATCCAAGGCCTAACAACAAGATATATTTGGATTCATAACCAAAAATCAGAACAACTAATCCCGCTATAATTCCTGCAATTGCCGTTAGAAAAATGCTGCGCATTTTACGGTATTTTTCAGCCAGAATAATGCTCGGAAATGCAAAGAACAGACTGATGACCAACAAAGGCAAATAAACAATGCCATGTTGCGCCAAAGGGATTCCGGCAAAATTGATCAATTGAGAAGGCACATAAACAAACATTGCGGTAAGCAATAAGTGCAGCGCAAAAACTGAAACATGTAAACGATTCAGATCGCCCATTTTTAAGACTTGTTTGAGCTGATGCAGATAACCTTGTTTAAAGTTTTTATGATGACGGGTGGTTTTAGGCACCATAAACAACATGAGAATTGCCAATAATCCCATGATTGTTGTTACCCAGAATAGCCCTGAAATCCCCACCAAACTGGTGAGCCAAGGCCCTAAACTAAAAGCCACAACAAAGGACAATCCGATACTCATGCCCATCACAGCCATGGCTTTGGTCCGATTCTCTTCACGGGTGACATCCGCCAACAAAGCCATAACAACCGCAGATACAGCGCCAGCGCCAGCAATCGCACGGCCAATAATGACCCCATAAATGGTTTCAGACATTGCTGCAACAGCACCACCCAAAGCAAACAGCAGTAAGCCAAAAACAATCAAAGGTTTACGGCTAAAACGATCTGCCCATAAGCTAAAAGGAATTTGCAGAAGTGCTTGGCTGAGGCCATAGACACCGACCGCTAAACCGATCAAAGCAGGTGTGGCATACTGATAAGACTGACCAACCACCGCAAACACAGGGATAATCATGAACAACCCCAACATGCGTAAAGCAAAAATACTACTTAATGCAAAGGTCGAGCGGCGTTCTAAAGGATTCATCATATCTACTGGCTTATCAAAACTGGCGAGCTAATTATCAAACACATCATCGCATATTGTGGCAACTTTGTGGAAACATTGAGCATAAAAAAGAGCACTGTTAAAGTGCTCTTGTATTGTAATCTCTTTTCTTAAAAAAGGATTAACTCTGTTGTTCAATTCGCTTGTTATATTGAATCGATGCAATGACTGCCCAAACAATAAAGGCAACACCAATCAAACCCGTTACCACTTCAGGTACATGTAAACCTGTACCACTTGCAATCATGATAAATGCCAAAGCACCAATGGCATAATGCGCACCATGCTCAAGGTAGATATAGGCATCAAGTGTACCTTTATCGACCAAGTAGATTGTCATTGAACGAACAAACATCGCACCAATGGCCAAACCGAGCATAATAATGACAACATCAGAAGTAATCGCAAACGCACCGATCACGCCGTCAAAACTAAACGATGCATCTAAGACTTCTAGGTAAATAAAGCCACCAATACCAGCTTTGATCACACCTGTAGGTGCACCATTGGCATCATGACCCACAGCATTGCCGTCTTCATCCACTTCTGGCTCGCCACCCAGTAAATGACTGAGTACTTGTACACCGATATAAATCACGATGCCCCAGATACCTGCCATTGTGACCACAAGGCGTTTCGCTTCATCTACATTTGCAGCCATAATCAGCAATGCCACTAAAGCAAGGAATACCGACATTGCTGGTACATTGGCCAAGTTGGCTAAACGCTTTTCAATCCATTTAAACCAATGGGTATCTTTGCCTTCATCCAAGAAAAAGTTTAAAAATACCAATAACAAGAATGAACCACCAAAAGCGGCGATTTCAGCATGATGTGCCAATAATTTTTCTGAGTATTGAATTGGATCATTTAATGCCATTTTCACAACATCAAACATGCCCATATCCGCTGTGACTGCAACAATCACAACAGGAAATACCAGTCGCATACCAAATACAGCAATCAAAATACCAACGGTTAAAAAGATCATTTTCCAGAAATGATCCCAATTACGCAGCACAGATGCATTTACAACAGCATTGTCAAAAGACAGAGACACTTCCATAACAGCAAGAATTGCCGTAATGGTCAGTGCAGAGAGCATGGCTTGCACGCCTGCATTTGGACCATGGGTAAAGCCCCAATATGCAGAGATTGCCAAACACACGATCGTAAAAAATATTGAGAAACCAAAATGTTTCATCATGGGAATTCGACCTACGGAGAATAGTTTTTGAATCAGAAAACTGAAATAAAAATCGCGTTTTTAATGCGCACATTATGACGACTTTTTCACATTTATCCAAAGTTCTTTGTCATATTTTTATGCAAATACAGTCGAATTTTCTGCATTCAAATACCTAAAGCAATTTAGAGTTGTTATAGTCTTGCAAACTGAAATCATTTTATAACTTGAATCATTGCATAGGAAAATGACATGTCTTTTTCTCAAGACGTATGGCAACGTAATCTTGCTTTATATAACAAAACTTTAGCGCTTCCATTTAACCAAGAACTTGCAACAGGCTCATTAAACAAAGAAGCTTTTTGTCATTATGTGATTCAGGATGCGCATTATCTGGTGGCTTATGGTCGGGCATTGGCTGTCTGTGGTGCAAAAGCATTTGATGCTGACGATATCATCCAATTTACCCAAGGTGCGAAAGAAGCAATTGTGGTTGAACGTAGCCTACACGATGGATTTATGAAAGATTTTGGGATTAGCAAAGCTGACTTTGAGAATACCCCGCTTACCCTTGCCTGCCATCACTACACTGCTTTTTTAACTGCGACGGCTTGGTCTGAAAGCTATCCTGTGGTTTTGGCTTCGTTACTGCCTTGCTTTTGGATTTATGCAGAAGTTGGAAAAGATATTGTGAGTAAATCTATTGCCAATAATCCATATCAAGCATGGATCGATACCTATTCAGGTGAAGAGTTTAACGAAGCAGTTAAAAATGTTTTAGCGACGATTGACCGTATTGCAGAACATTGCGATGCAGATACCCTTGAGAAAATGCATAAAGCCTATACCAAAGGCGCTGAATTAGAATGGCTGTTCTGGGATAGCGCTTATCATCAAAGACAATGGTTAGGCTTAGATCAGTAATATAATTTTATTGAAAATTTCCGATGTAGATAAAGGTGAATAATTAATCTACTTCATGTATCACATCTACAACTATCCCTCATAAAAATGAGGGATAGTCTCAATAAAAAAGAGTGCCAAAGCACTCTTTCACTCGCAACAGAATACATTAAACCGCTATTTTAAATTAATCTGATAAATTGCTGTACTGCCACTGACTTCATTGCCCACAATCAACATAGGCTTTGCATTTGGTGAATCTTTGGCAGAGACAAACGTCAGTCCTTCAGGACCTAAATCACTTTTCTCAATCAGAATCTGCTTGCCATCCTTGTTTAAGATTGGCTGACCTTGGGCATCTTTATAAACCTGATCCTGTTTAAAGGTACGATTATTAAAATACTGTATAAACACAGGCTTTTGTGGATTGCTAATGTCGTATACCATTATCCCACTTTGGCGCTCTAAGCCGATAAAGGCAAAGGTTTTTTTACCAATTGTACCCAGCGCTAAACCTTCAGGCTCAGGTCCTTTCTTGCCACTTCGGTCATCAAAAGCCACCGCTTCATGATCACTATTAAAATAATTTGGAAATAGCTCAGCAACTTTACGCTCAAACTCACTGCCTGAATCCCAAATTAACTTGCCTTGTGCATCCCATATACTGAATGAACGCGCGCCATAGCTATAAAGTTTGCTATAGGTCAATAATCCATTGGCATCCACTTTTGGTGAGCCATCTGCGTTGGTTTGATAACCCATATTCCAAGCAATGTTTAAACGTCCTAATGATTTATCATCACGGCACAAGCCCGGATCAGTCGCTGTTGCACCACAATAGGCAAAAACCGTTGCATCTAGTTTGGCACCTTTTACACCTGCGGCAATATTGGTCAAATGAGCAGGATAATCTTTTATATTATTGCTAAAACCTTTAACACTGAATAAATCCTTCATCCGAATCGCTTCAACAAAACCTTGGCTTTGATCTCCAGCATAGTACGCTTTTGAGTCTTTTAGCCATTCACGTGAATCACCTTCATTGGCTGTGACTAAATAACTTGCCCCATTGGCTTGATAATGGGCAATTGAATCAGGTTGATACATCCCCACCAAACCCGGCCAAGCCTGAATATTAATTTTTCCATCTTTATCACTGACATCTAGCGCATTATTGGCAAGCCCATGATCTTTATAACCTAATGGAAAAATATCAGTCACTTTTTTGGCAATGATATCAATTTTGGCAATGGCATTATTTTCTTGTAAAGTCGCCCAAGCGGTTTTCCCATCATTGCTGATGGTGATGTACTCAGGCTCTAGATCCTGAGCCACTGTCGCTTTAGGACCAAAAATGCGTACACCCGCTTTAATCAAATCGGCTTTTTTATCATTAAACGCTTTAAAATCGGCAAGGTTGGCGGTTGGTCGTTGAATATTGCTGATATCAATAATACTGATTGAACCTTCAGGATCGATACTATAGTCATCATTGGGTTCAGCCTCATTTGCCACCAAAACAGTTTTACCATCTGGGCTAAATGTCAGCATATCAGGTAAAGCACCAACTTCGACTTTACTGATTAATTTCAAATCTTTGGCATTAAAAAAAGCCACAATACCCTTATCTGTTTTTTGTTTGGCTTGAACGGCTAGTGCCACAATGCCATTTTTAATCGCAACTGAATTTACTTCTGAATCAGCTAAAGCTTCACGGGCCGAAAGCTCACCAATATGCACAGGTGTTTCGGGTTTAGACACATCTAATACATCAACTAAACCCTTTTTGGCATTGACCACAAATACCCGTTTTGTTGTTGCATCATATGCAGGAATTTCTGCTGCACTTTCAGCAAAAATACCCGTTTCATAACGCCCCAATAAGCTTAAATTAATGCTTTCAGGTGTGGCTTCTTCAACCGTTGGCGCTGTTGTTTTATTATCATCATTACATGCCACTAAGCCAACAGAAAGCATTGCTAAACACAATGCTGAAACTTTTATGTTCATAAACAGTCCATTTTTTGTTTAATTTGGCTTAATGTATTCATCACGAGTGTAAGTTCCATGACAAGCAGATTACAGTTTCATGGCAATTTCTTGAACATTCAATTGGGTATCGCAGCTGATTCAATATAAAGCAACGATTTCATACAGATTTAGTCAGATGATTGTTTTAAAATATTCACAAAATGAGATTATTTAAGTTCTATGACGACTACGCCATCGCACAGTAAACTCCAACCTAAATTCTATTTATTGGTTTTTTTAGTTTCGATCGGCTTTTTCATGCAAGGCTTAGATACCACGATTATCAATACCGCTTTGCCTGCTATGGCAGAAAGCCTGCAAGAAAATCCATTAAAAATGCATGGCATCGTGATTGGCTATGTCTTGGCGGTTGCTGCGTGTATTCCTTTAAGCGGTTGGCTGGCAGATCGCTTTGGGGTACGAAATATCTTTTTTGCAGCGATCGTAATTTTTACCGCTGCCTCATTGGGCTGTGCACTGTCCAATGACTTCAATCTACTTATTGTATTTCGAGTTATTCAAGGTATCGGTGGCGCGTTACTGGTTCCAGTCGGGCGACTCGCCATGTTAAAAATCATCCCTCGTGAGCAGTTTCTTTCTGCAATGAGTTTGATGAGCTTAGCAGGCTTACTCGGTCCATTAATGGGCCCGATCTTAGGCGGTTGGTTGGTCGAATATGCGTCTTGGCACTGGATTTTTTTGATTAATTTACCCATCGGTATTTTAGGCACTTTTGTCACCTTTAAAGCCATGCCCAATGTGGCTGAAGCATCGGTAAAATCCTTTGATTTCAGTGGCTTTATTCTATTGGCGATTGCAATGGTGGGCATGGCATTAGGGATTGAAAATATTGCCAGCAATGAAATATCCCGAAGCCTGAGCTTAGGCTTACTTTTCGCAGGGATAATCTCAGCCTTGGTCTATGCCTATCATGCCCATACCCATAAAAATGCATTGTTTCGTAGTCGACTGTTTAAAAATAAAATCTATACCATTGGTGTACTCGGTAATTTCTTTGCGCGCTTTGGTGGAAATGCGGTTCCCTTTATTTTGCCGCTGATGCTCCAAGTTGCATTTAAAATGGAACCTTTTATGACTGGGGTAATGATGACCCCAATTGTACTCGGTTCATTATTTTCTAAACCCATCATTCGCCCGATTTTACAACGTACCGGTTATCGTCCATTTCTACTGGTCAATACCTTATTGATCGGTGCATGTATTGCCAGTTTTGCCTTACATACAGCAGATACCCCGACATGGTTAGGTGTGGTGCATTTCTTTATTTTTGGTGTACTCAACTCATTACAATTTGTGACCATGAATACCCTTACACTTAAAGATCTCCCTCAACAGGATGCCAGTAGTGGGAATAGCTTTTTATCGATGATTATGATGTTATCAATGAGTATTGGGATTGCTTTGGCAGGTACTTTACTCAATGCATTTACAGGCTATTTTAGTGAAGCGCATATTACACAAGCATTTCACTATACCCTGATTTGCTTAGGTGCGATTAACATCATTACGGCGTTGATATTCTTTCAAATTCCCAAAGAAATCATAGACTAAACTTACAAAAACTTAAATTCATCAATAATAAGGAAATTTTATATGATCATTCCTAAATATTGGGCTGAGGCTAAAATAAAAACACAGCTTGAAAAACGCCAAATGACCATTAAACGCTTTGGATGGTCAGATCTGAGTATGGAAGAAGCCCAAGTGCATGCTAAAACACGTACAACAGAAGCGCTTGAAAAACTCAGATCAGGTCAAAACATCCGAAAATTTGACCATAAAATTCCTTACAATGGGAGTGAAGGGCTTCCAATACGTGAAGAAATTATTGATCAACAAGATGATGTGATTATCACTCGTAATTCTTATGGTGCACTCTGTCTAAATACACCTGATGTACTATTTGCTGATATTGATTTTAATTACACCCCGAGTAGTCGATTGTATTTTTCAGGATTATTTTTACTCTTTCTAATCAGCATTGTGAGTGCTTTATTATTTCAATCATGGATTGTACTGGCTATAGGAATACTTCTTTCGATCATAACCAGTAAACAAACTGCTGAAATGCTATTAGATATTCAACATAGGTTTATAGGGGAACCTGAACAACAAGTCTTAAAGTCTATTCGTAATTTCTCTCAACATCATCCTACATGGCATTTACGTATCTATCGAACGCCAAAAGGCTATCGTGTTTTAGTGATGCATCAAGTATTTGATCCAAGAGGTGAAGAGGCTCAATTGCTTTTTAACGCACTACAAGCAGATCCCAACTATGTACGAATGTGTAAGAACCAAAATTGCTTTCGAGCAAGAGTCAGCCCCAAACCGTGGAGAATAGGTGTCGAAGCATTACGTTCTGGTGTTTGGCCTGTTAAAGAAAATCGTGTGCTTGACCGAGAAATCTGGATTACCGAATATCAAGCACGTGCCAAAAAATATGCATCGTGTAAATTTATAGAACAATTGGGTAGTCAAATAATGCACCCCAAAGCAAAACGCGTACAATCGACACATGATCAATACTGCAATGCAAATATTAACTTAGACATCGCATAACATTGGCGATAGGATTATTTTTGTGAAACATACGCCTAAATATTGTTCCATCATCACCAGTATAGGGTGTATGAGTTTAGTGGGTATCGCCAGTTACTTGGCTGTGTTCTATCCACAAAATGCGGGTGCTCAAGATTATACCATTCGTGGTTTCGATGTATCACATCATCAAGGTGATATTGATTGGAAAAAAATCTCTCCGCAGCACTATCAGTTTGTCTATCTCAAAGCCACTGAAGGTGGCGATTATCAAGATGATAAATTTCAGCAGTATTGGTTAGAAGCACGTGAACGTGGTCTACGTGTGGGGGCTTATCACTTCTTTCGTTTATGTCGTGATGGTGATATTCAAGCACAAAATTTTATCAAAACAGTGCCAAATAAAAGCAATGCCTTGCCCCCTGTGATGGACTTGGAATATGACAGCAGTTGTATAAACACCTATACCAAAGAAAAATTAATCAAACACATCAAAAGTATGCATGATCAATTGCAAAAGCATTACGGTAAACAACCGATTTTTTATACCTCTAAAATCTTTTACAACATGGTTTTAACAGGTGAGTTTAAAGATACACCGATTTGGATTCGTGAATATAAAGATAAGCCTGATTTAAAAGACCAACGTGCATGGACATTTTGGCAACAGAGCAACCAAGGCAAAATTCAAGGCATCGAAAAAAATGTCGATTTAAATGTATTTTATGGTGATGCAGAACAATGGCAGCAGTTTTTACAGAAAAATAAGTTGAATTAAGCGCAATCAAGATCATTCATGACATAAGCTGTCGCATATTCTTTACAAAATTTAAATTCATCAATAGAAACAAATCAAGATCGGTTAGAATAATCACACAGCGTTTCAACACTGTGTAATTCATGAGAAAAATCATCCATATTGACATGGATGCATTCTATGCATCTGTAGAGCTACTCGACCGTCCTGAATTAAAGCATCTGCCTGTGGTGATTTCCTCACATCATCCTCGGGCTGTGATTGCTGCTGCATCCTACCCAGCGCGTCAGTTTGGATTACGCTCTGCCATGTCGATGTCTCAGGCAAAAAAACTCTGCCCTCAAGTCTATGTGATTGAACCGAATTTTGAAAAGTATCGTGACGTTTCTGTAAAGATTCATGAGATTTTTCAGAAATACACTGCACTTATCGAACCTTTATCTTTAGATGAAGCTTATTTAGATGTCACTGAAAATTTACAAAATATTCCCAGTGCCACTGAAGTGGCGGAACGAATTCGAGCTGATATTTTTCAACAAACAGGGCTTACGGCTTCAGCAGGTGTGGCACCGAATAAATTTCTTGCCAAAATTGCCTCGGATTGGAATAAACCCAATGGCATTTGCATCATTAAACCGACCCAAGTTCAACATTTTATCCATGATTTACCCCTGAAAAAAATTCCCGGTGTCGGTAAAGTCACTCAGGAAAAACTGAAAAGCTTAAACTTAGAGACTTTGGGGGATTTGCAAAAAATTGAAGAAAATATACTGATCCATCATTTTGGCAAATATGGTAGACAGTTGTTTTTATATGCCCAAGGTATTGATGATCGCCCAGTACAAGCCGAACGACAACGTCAGCAAATTTCCAAGGAAACCACATTTGATGATGATCTCAGCCTTGAACAATGCTCAATCTATTGGGACAATTTAATTGAACGCGTTTGGCTTAGTTTAGAAAAAAAACACATGCAGGCCCGTGGTGTCACCGTTAAGTTAAAACTCAAGAATTTTCAAGTTTTACAGCACAGTAAAAGTTTTAAAACCGCACTTCAATCGCAACAAGAAATGGTTCAGGTCATTCAAATATTATTAAGCGAAATGCAAATTCCTGAGCATTTCCAATTCCGTTTAATCGGAGTGGGTTTGTATCAACTGACCGATCAGCAAGATGAAGCACAATTGTCATTATGGTAAACATAAATGAAAAAGACATGTGCGACTTCAGCTTAAATCTTTTACTTTATATCAGAAATAAAATCGTGAATTAATCTAGCCACTTGATTGGCGTGTACATTGGCCAAATCATGTTCCCCTTGTTCAATGATATGCAATCTGGAATGCTGGATTTTTTCATGCAAATATTTACCCACGCCCACAGGACTAATGGGATCTGCATCGCCCCAGAGCAACAGGACTGGACACGCTATTTTGTATAATAAATTATCTAAATGGGATTGATGATCGACAAACCAATTGGGTACTGCAAATATTTGCTGGTAATTGCCTCGCCAATCGGCAACCTGAAAGGGGCTTAAATCAATTCCACCAGAGCTTGCAACCAAAACCAAAGCTTTGATCAATTCAGGTTTTTGTAGTGCTGCTTGAACTGCAAAAACCCCTCCCATAGATTGAGCAATCACAATGCAGGGCTGTTGAATTTGGTCGAGAATATAATCCTGCAAATCGTCAAAACTATCAATATGCGGATGCTCTGGATACCCAGCAAAACTTGGATAGGCCATCACTGTTTTTTGATGACCGGCTGAAAGCTGCTGCATAACAGGTTGCCAAAACGCTGTGCTTCCCGATGCGCCTGGTAAAAAAATTAAATGCATTCTCCCATCACCTTGATATACAAAATTTAATCATCACTCTTTAGTTTAGCGCGTTGAAAAGCAGGACGCTGCTGAATTCGTTCAGCATATGCAGCCAGTCGAGGGGTTTTATTTTTGGTACGTTGTTGCATGGCAATCACGGGAAAACTCATTTGAATGTCGGCAAAAGAAAACTCACCTGCGGCATAGTCATGTTGACTAAAATAAGCTTCCAAAAAGGCTGCATGTTCTTTTAAACGAGGATTACTAAAGCCGCCACGGACACCTTCTGAAATTTTCTTTGCGATGGGGCGAATTAAAAAAGGAACATGTTTGGGCATATTGGTCATGACCAAGGTCATCAACAAATAAGGCATTAAAGAACCCTCGGCATAATGCATCCAGTAGTTATATTGCATTAAGTCTTTAGGATTCTGAGGCTTAAACTGATTTTTTGTATCATAGGTTGCTTGAAGATAATCTAAAATCACAGCAGATTCTGCAATAGTCAGGTCACCATCGGTCAATACAGGTGACTTTCCAAGCGGATGAACTGCTTTTAACTCAGGGGGCGCAGCGAAAGTAGGCAAGCGCTTATAGTGCTTAATCTGATATTCAAGTCCCAGCTCTTCTAAAGCCCAGATAATACGGAGTGAACGAGATTGATCTAGGTGATGTAATGTAATCATTGTATTGCCTCAGTTTTTATCCTTCGACTATAAATTGATCTCAACTTTTCAACAATTCTATTACTGTATTTAAATCATTTTTTTATCAACTTTGTTTATACTCTAGATTCAATATTGGTTTTCTGAGAATAAAAATGAAGTCACTTATCCCGTTAATTTTCTTCTTTATTTGTTCAAATCTATATGCATATCAACCCAAGCTTATGTTACTGGGATCTCTTGAGAATAAGGGTGAGTCCTTTATTGATGTAAATGCACATCAAAAAATTCGTGATTCGTTTAAGCAAGCTGTCATCTATGAAAAATATGCCAACCCTATTAAAGATGAGCAAGGTGCAACATATCAATCAGTTATTAAACAGCTTATTGTAGATTGCACAGGAAAAACCATCGCCATTCGGGGCGCTGATTACTTTGCAGGAAAAACATCAAACAGTAAATTAGTGAAAAAATTTGATGACATTACCTTGAGCCATGATGGTGAAACGGGAGCAGCTTTTTATTCCTTTGACGACTTAGAGTTTAAAGCCTTGAATCAAGATAAGTTCTATAACAAAGTTTATGCAAACACCTGTAAATAAAAAATAAAATAATTTTTGAATAATCTTACTGGCAGAAAAAAAGATATTTTGTTTTTATACAAAATATCTTTTTTACGGATCAGCGACAACGACCATATTTACATGGCGGTTTTTACATAGCCGTTTTTTAAATAATCGTGGTATTGATTTCCACACTACGCAATAAAGTCTTGGTCACTGGGGTTTTTTGGCAAATGTCTAACACTTTTTGATGCAACTCTTCAGACAACGGAGTGGCAAAAGACAAGCGACGCTCGACCCATTCTTTCCCCTCTTTATTGGCATTAAAATCAGCTTCAACTGTAAACTCACCCAAATCAAGACCTTTGTGTTGAGCATACATACGCAAAGTAATCATGGTACATGAGATCAAACCTGAACAAATAAAATCATAAGGCGCTAAGCCCTTGTCTTGCCCACCGAATGATTCTGGTTTGTCGGTAATCAGTTGATGTTTTCCACTCACCACCTCACCTGACCATGGTTCTGGATAGGTTTTTACCTTTGCATTTGCAATAATTGCCATTTTATTTTCCTTTAATCTTTAAATTTTTAGTGAATGTCAGTTTAAATAAAACTTTGTAAACGCAACACTTGCGCTAAAGGATGATCAAGCACGCCTTTAACGCAAATTATTTAGTTTGAATCCCTGTCTAAAGATCGACAATGCGCAATGCAGCACATCACTTCGATGCTCGCATTTTGTCTGGGAATGCTGGTGCTTCTAAACGTGGACCATCATAATCAGGAATTGTTCCGAAACGTGCATCCTGATTCGCCCATTGTTCTGTAGCCGCTTTTAGTTCTTCCTGTGTTCTGCCCACAAGATTCCACCACAGTAAAATAGGCGACTCAAAAGGTTCACCACCAATCAACAGTAAACGCGAGCCTTTTGGTAATTCAACCTCAATCTGTGAAATTCCAGGTTCAATCACCACCATATTGTCACTATTTAAATCATGACCATTTACTGTTGCTTCACCTTCTAATGCCATAAATCCATATTCAAAATGAGGATTCAGTGGAATACGTGTCTTGGTTGATTCTTTTGCAAAAAAATCGATCCCCACTAATTCCGTATGCACTTTGACAGGAGATTTGGTATTCATGAATTCGCCGACTAAAACTGTAAATTCAATATGGTCCTGCTCTACGATGGGTAATTCTGGATAATGATCAAACTGGGGTGCCATATTGATCTTATCATCAGGCAATGCAATCCAAAGCTGTGCAGCATGCATTCTCGTTTCAGTATCGGGAGCAACTTCTGTATGGGAAATTCCATAACCAGCAGTCATTAGATTCACTTGTTTAGGACGAATCAATTGTTTAGAGCCGATGCTGTCTGTATGCATCATCGTCCCTTCGATCATCCAAGTGAAGGTTTGTAATCCAATATGTGGGTGCGGTCCAACATCCAATCCATCTCCCTGAGGAAATACGACTGGGCCAGCGTGATCTAAAAAGCACCATGCGCCAATCATGCGCTTTTGACGACTGGGTAATGCACGCTTAATGACGGTGCCTTTGCCTATTTCTGCTGAACGGATTGGAAAATCTTGAATAAACTGATTCACATATTTTTCACAATCGTCAGAGTTAGAAATCTCTGTATAGTTGGTATTGGTCATTTTGTTATCCTAAATTTGTCCATCAGCTCAGGACGTTATTGCAACATCTACAATTTCATTTTATTTAGCTTATCGGTTTTATATACATCGACCTATAGCTATCTTAATACGCTGAATACCATGAATAGGACAATAATAGTTTGGTTTTTGTTATGCAGTTTCTGATTACAAGATCTGGGAGCAATACTTTACCAAGTTGAATATTCTCTGAAATGTTTATAGGCCCGTCATCACCCTATAGCATGTTCAAAGTCTTGATCGAATTAAGCAGAAGGTGGTGGCGTAAGATCTACAAATAAGCCTGTGAAACGGCGAACCAGAGGTAAAAAAATTAATACTGTGGGAAAGGCAATCATCCATGAAAATAGCCAGACGCTAAACCATTTTGCAAAAAATCCATCGAACCACCCCACATTTTTCCATAAGTTAATCATGGAAATGGTCGCACTCATCAAAGCTGAGAGTATGAACGGCATAATCCAGCCCGCATATTTTGCTGGTAATTTCGGAATTCCAGCAAAAATCATGGCAGGTTTATGTTGATCGGGTCTATTTTCGATCTTGATCTCTGGTTTTAAATCACGCATTTTTCTTGACGTTCTGCTTTAGGTTTTTCATAAATTGTTTAACTGCGGGTTCAAAGTCTTGAAATAGCACATGATCACGGTGGGTAATCATGACTTCTAAAAAGAGTTTTAATCCTACCGCAAACGCTTTAGTGGTTTCTTCATCAAAAAACTCAGCAGCTTTTAAGCGCTCTACGATTTGGAAAATATCATCGTGATTGCCCACGTTAAATTCGATATTTTCATTGTAGGTTGACGGATGACCTTGTGCATCTGCAAGATGTTGAACAGTTACATAATATTGATGTTGTTTCATAAGATTTCTCTAACTTGTTAAATATTCGGCTGGGTTTAATGTAGGGTCGTACTAAATTTAATATCCAAAACATCAATATCAAACGCTTGAAAAACCTGTTCCAGTGAAGCGATTAAAGACGCTTTATTGATCTGGGTTAGGTCAGCACATTGAATATTGAGTGACTCCACTTCGGATAAATAAGGCAAAGCATATTTGGCTTCATCTCTGCCATGCAAATTTTGAGTAATCAGACCGACTTTTTCTAAATCGCTCACCACTCGATATATGGTCGATAAGCTGATCTGCTTATTTTGTACATATAATTGCTGATAAATCTGCTTTGCGCTCAGTTGTGTTTTTTGGTCCAACAGCGCTTTGAATACAATCACTCTTGCTTGGGTCACTTTTAAATTTGCATGACGCAGCTTTTGTTGTACCTCAATACTCATGTCTCACCTAAACCTTCTATTGCCCTATTATTGCATTGTTATAAACGCCCAATTTCTACGGCGGCTTGATCAATTTTTTCAGCGACTTGTCTAACTTGCTCAGCATCAAAATCTTTACCCTTGAGCTTTAAGCGTAATGATGTTTTTAAGTTTTCCATCGCACGATGAATATCCAAATATTGGTCGTTTTCATGAATTTCGCGTCGAGTTTCCAAACGCTCTAATAAGTGTTGGATATGCGCATGCTGCTCTTTTAAATGTAATTTTCCAGCATCAGTAATCTGATATTGCTTACGATCACCTTCTGTATTTTCAGCATGCACAAAACCAATTTCTTCAAGATAGGTCAGGGTTGGATAGATTGTGCCTGAACTTGGGGTATAGCCTCCACCGACCAGATCACTGATGGCTTTGATGATTTCATAACCATGCTTTGGCTGTTGTTGTATCAGATGTAGAACCAAAAGCTTCATCTTACCCGATTCAAACAACCGACCTCGTCGTCCACCATAGCCCCGTTCGGTATGCTGTTCACGATGCTCAAAATCATTTTGTGAATGATCATGTCGCTCTGATTTCATCTTTATTCTTCTCAAATCGATTAATTTATGCATATTAAGATATATCTTAATAAGTCTTAAGGCAAGACGATAGAACAAAATCAATTATAATATTTTGATAAATAATCAATTAAATAATTTTAAATCGATCTATCTTAAAAATTTAAGATATAAAAAAGACCGATTAAAAGCCTTTAAACCGAATCTATTGGCTATTTTTATTGTTGTTATGGATTGCTTAAAGCTTGACTTAGTTACCCATTTTTTAAGCATCGTTTTTATATCTTGGGACAGCAAACTTTTAATTTTCAGATCTTTAGTCTTGACATAGAGATTAATTTACATACAATGCCATTTGTAACAAAAAATTAATATTTTTATAACAAAAGGGTCACACAATGTTTAAGAAAACTTTATTTGCTGCATTACTTGCTAGTTCTTTTGGGTCTGCACATGCATACCAGGCTGAAATCGGTGGTTCACTCGGTATTGTTGATCCAGATAAAGGGGATACATCTACTGGTTTTGCTATTGATGGAACATATTATTTTAACCCTGTTCAAGTTAAAAATAACCCATTAAACGAAGCTGCCTTTCTAGATCGCGCAAGCAACGTAAATGCTGGAATTAGCTATATCGATTATGATGCCTACGATGTAACAGCTTATGGTGTTGGTATTGAATATTTCGTTCCAAATACCGATTTTTATGCAAGTGCTGCTATTGGACGCTCTACAGCTAAGGCCGATCATGTCGATGATTTAGACACAACAACTTACTCTGCTGAAGTAGGTTACTTGCCAATCCCAGGTCTTTTGATTGCGGTTGGTTTAGCGGGCTATGACAATGATTTTAATGATGATATAGATCCAACTATCCGTGCTAAATATGTCACTCAAGTGGGTCGCTATGACATGAATTTTGAAGGTGGTGCAAGCTTTGGTGATACCGATGCTTACAGCGTAGGTACGGATTTATACCTAGATAAAACTTTCAGTGTCGGATTGGCTTATTCAGGTAGCCGCACTGATGGTACTGATGAAGACAGCTTTACAATTCGTGCAAAAAAATTCTTTACTCAACAAATCAGCTTAGAAGGTTCTGTTGATTTTGAAGATGACGATAATATCTATGGTCTTCGCGCTGCTTACCGCTTCTAATTATTGGTAAACTTTAAAAAACCGCTCTTGTATAAGCGGTTTTTTTTTATCACTAATTAAATAAATCAGCAATTAATGATTCATTAAAATAACTTTAGGTTTGATCGGGACTTCATTTAACTTATATTGTACTTTTTTCATCAACCTTAGTAATTCATTAGGATTTTCTTCATTTAAATTAAACGGATGCTCTGAAGTACTACTACGTATATCAGTTTGAATATTTGATTTACTATCCAAAAATAATGTCATCGGAATATAGCGCACACCATACTCTAAACTTAAATCCTCATCCTCATTCACATCGACCTTAATCATGATGAATTTTTTCGAAAGATTTACAACCTCATCATCATAAAATACTTTTCCATATCGCTTAGAAGCGCCACACCAGTTAGCATAAAACACCAATAAAATGGGTTTCTTCTCTTGTTCAGCAATCTTTAAGCCTTTTTCATAAGACAGCCAATTAATATTATCTTCGTTCCATTTAATTACATTTGCAAAGGCTGTATTTGAAATCAGAATAAAAAGCACTGCAATCCATATTTTCATTTTTCTAGATTCTTTTAGGCATAAAAAAGCGTTAAACCTATATTAATCTATGACTTAAAGAAGGGAAATAAGTTTCTTTGATGTTTAATCCGCAAATCTAGTTAGAAGCACTACTTTTTACAGTACAGAGAAAGGCCTTAACTACACAAATGTATTTAAATTTTGAATGTAAGATAAGGCTATATGCGCTCTAAAATGAGATGTATTAACTATTATAGTGGGTATCAAATAGATAAAGCGCTTATATAAGCGCTTCTTTCGCCTAAATTTACTGTTCTAAATGCAGCATTCTTAACTGCAAACTCACATTGCCATTAAATTGATTTTTATCCAATTCATAAACAATACGTACCATATCTTGCATAGGATCAAAATTGAATTTATCGCGTACATTAAAGGCAATCGCATCAATCGGTTGGCCATTTTCCAAAGCTAAACGCAATTTCAGATGCACTTCTTTTAACCAACGATAATCGATGACTTTAAAACGCCCTTCAAATACCGGTGCAGGAAACTTTTGCCCCCACGGTCCCAATTGCGCCAAAGTATCTACAGTTTGCAGTTGAAATGCCTGAGCAGGTAATTCACCATCCGTCCACAACACCGCTTGGAATAGTGCATCATCTGATTGAGCAACCAACTCAGTAAACCGTTGTTTAAATTCTTCAAAATGTTGCTTTTGAATGGTCAAACCCGCTGCTGCTGCATGCCCACCAAAATGACTAATCAAATCAGGATATTGCTCAGCAACTTTTTCAATACTGTCTCGAATATGAATACCATCAATCGAACGTGCGGAACCTTTGATATGAATCCCATCTTTATCCGCCGCAAATACAATACTGGGGCGATGAAATTGTTCTTTTAAACGCCCTGCCACAATACCAATCACCCCTTGATGCCAATGCTCTTCAAACATGACCAGCGCTGCGGGTAAATGATCTTGATCAAGCTGTAGATTTTCCAGCGCTGCCAAAGCTTCTTGTTTGATCTCCGACTCAACTTGACGGCGTTCTAAGTTTAAATCATTGAGCTGGCGTGCCAAAGTGTGGGCTGTTTGCATATCCGTTGCCAAAAGACATTCAATACCGATGTCCATGGTTTCCATACGCCCTGCAGCATTAAGACGAGGGCCTAACACAAAACCTAAATCAGAGGCTTTTAACTCAGCAGGATCACGCGCTGCAATGTCTAATAAGGCACTAATTCCTGCACGACATTGATTCTGTTGAATCCGTTTAACCCCTGCATCCACTAAGATACGATTGTTATGGTCGAGGCTAGCAACATCGGCATAAGTACCCAAAGCAACCAAATCCAAATATTGCGGCATTTTTGCAGCCGATTTTCCCTGTTTTGCCCGATGGCTACTTAACTTTGCCAATAGGTAAAATGCCACGCCAACGCCAGCCAAAGCCTTACTTGGAAATTGGCAACCTAACTGATTTGGGTTAACAACCGCTTCAGCCTGAGGCGTTTCCTTGGTCGTTAAATGGTGATCGGTGATAATCACCTGCATTCCATATGACTGCGCTTGTGCTACCCCGGCATGACTGGAAATTCCATTATCGACCGTAATTAATAGATCCGGCTGATATTTTTCAAAAGCCAAATCGGCAATTTTAGGGGTTAAGCCATAACCATATTTAAAGCGATCTGGAACGAGGTATTCAACATTGGCGCCCATTTCTCGTAAAGCCAGCATCATCAGTGCGGTACTGGTGGCACCATCTGCATCATAATCACCGACAATCACAATTTTTTTATTTTGATCTAAAGCTTGATCAATAATTTGAATGGCTTGCTCTAAACCTTTCATTTCTGGTGCAAGTAAATATTTAAGTTTTAAATCTAATTCTTGTTCAGATTGCACACCACGACGGGCTAAAATTTCAGCAATAAAGGGTAACACGCCCTGAAAGTTTTCAGGGCGTGTGATCAATGGTCGTTGTTTAATTTGTAATTTTTGCATTTATGGCATCAAACGTTGTATTGTCCAAGATCCACCTACTTTTTCATAAGTTAGGCGATCATGTAAGCGATTTGGGCGGCCTTGCCAGAATTCATAATACGTCGGCTCTAAACGATAGCCTCCCCAAAATTCGGGTTTAGCCAATTCATTTTTTTCAGCCACTTGATCATACAATGCTTGAAAACGCTGTTGTAAATGTTCACGACTTTCAATCACGCCACTTTGTGGGGTGCTGATATGTGCTGCAATTTGGCTATCACGCGGACGTTTATGATAATAATCAGTAGATTCTTGTTCAGATATTCTCTGAACTTGACCACCCACACGAACCTGACGTTCTAACTCAGGCCAATAGAATAGCAATTCTGCATAAGGATTTTCAGCTAAGTCTAAGCCTTTTTGACTGTCATAATTGGTATAAAAATCATAACCAGCCTCGGTAGCACCACGCAATAACACAGTACGCACATGTGGACGCCCTTGTGCATTTGCGGTTGCCAACGACATTGCATAGGGTTCATGCAGTTTTGCTTCTAAAGCCAAATTAAACCAATTGAGAAACTGCGCATGAGGATGAGCATCCACTTGCTCCTCATGTAGTTCACCTTTTTGATAAGTAAGACGAAGCTCACTTAAGTCTTTAATTACATCACGCATGAAGCAAAACCTTCTACAGACGATACAATATTTTAAGCCGCATTTTGACGAACAGCATCTGCTAAATGATTTGCCAAATCAGTTACTTCTTGCAGATTATCGCCTTCTACCATAACACGGATGATCGGTTCCGTCCCTGACTTACGAATTAAAATTCGCCCACGTCCTTTAAGTGCTGCTTCTACTTTATCAAACTCGGCAACCAATGCTGGCACTGCGAATGGGTCAAACATTTGTTCAAGGCGAACATTGACCAAAACATTGGGTAAAGTTTTAAAATCTGCAACCAATTCATCTAAAGCTTTATTCTGTTCGACCAATACTGTTAACACTTGTAGGGCTGCAATGATTGCATCGCCTGTTGTGCTCTTGTCTAAAGTCAAAATATGACCAGATGGTTCGCCACCAATCACCCAGTTGTTTTCTTCTAAATTTTGCAATACATAGCGATCACCCACTTTAGCACGTACAAAAGGAACTTTGGCTTTTTCAAGTGCTAACTCTAATGCCATGTTACTCATCACTGTACCCACGATACCCGCCGGTTTTTGGGATGCTTGAGTTGCTAAAATATAAAGAATATGGTCGCCATCAATCAATTTACCAAAACGGTCAACCAAAACCACACGATCTGCATCGCCATCAAAAGCAATACCTAAATCTGCTTGATGCTCAATCACTGCTTTTTGTAAATTTTCAGGATGCGTCGAACCACAATCCTTATTGATATTTAAACCATCTGGTTCGTTATAAAGCGCAATAACTTTTGCGCCTAATTCACGAAATACTGCTGGGCCTACGCTATACGCTGCACCATTGGCACAATCCACCACAATTTTTAAATGGCGTAAATTGAAATGATACGGGAATGTCGATTTGCAAAATTCGATATAACGACCATTGGCATCTTTAACACGCACACTCTTACCTAAGTTTGCGGTGTCTTCAATGATGATATCGTTCTCAAGCTCTCGGTTAATCGCATCTTGAATCGTATCTGGAAGCTTCTTCCCTTCATCTGAGAAGAATTTAATCCCATTATCAAAATAAGGGTTATGTGAAGCAGAAATCACGATCCCTAAGTTGGCATGCAATGCACGGGTTAAATGGGCAATTGCAGGGGTCGGCAGCGGTCCAAGTAAATGTACATAAACACCTGCAGCATTAAGACCCGCCTGTAAAGCTGCTTCAAGAATATAACCTGATAAACGGGTATCTTTACCTAAAACCACAATTGGTTTTGATTTGGGGCTAATTTGCTTTAATACTTTCCCTGCCGCAAATCCGAGTTTAAGTGCAAATTCTGGGGTAATTGGGAGTTCACCAAATTTTCCACGAATCCCGTCTGTTCCAAAATAACTCATCTTTTACCCACTTATTATGTGTTGTATAACAATCAATTTTTAACTTTTACTACTTTACACCAAAATAAAAAAGCCGTCATAAACTGACGGCTTTTTCCAATCAAAATATTACAAAAGATTAACCTACACGATAGTTCGGTGCTTCTTTGGTAATCGTTACATCATGCACATGTGACTCTTGCATACCTGCAGCGGTAATTTTCACAAATTTTGCATTTTGACGTAAATCTTCAATGGTTGCAGAACCGGTATAGCCCATAGATGAACGTAAACCACCCATCATTTGATGTACGATATTGCCCATTGGACCTTTGTACGGTACGCGGCCTTCTATCCCTTCTGGGACTAATTTTTCAGCGCCTGCTTTCGAGTCTTGGAAATAACGATCGGCAGAACCCGTTGCACCAGCCATTGCACCTAAAGAACCCATACCACGGTATGCTTTGTAATAACGACCTTGGAAGAATTCAACTTCACCAGGCGCTTCTTCAGTACCCGCCATAAGTGAACCCACCATAATCGTGCTTGCACCAGCACCAATTGCTTTGGCCATATCCCCAGAGAAACGGATACCACCATCAGCAATCAATGGAATTTGGTCTTTCAATGCATTGGCAACACTGTCAATTGCAGAGATTTGTGGCATACCAATACCAGCAACGATACGTGTCGTACAGATTGAACCAGGACCAATACCTACTTTCACTGCATCTGCACCCGCATCAAGTAATGCCAAAGCAGCATCACCCGTTGCGATATTACCGCCAATCACTTGGACTTGAGGGAAGTTTGCTTTCACCCAACGTACACGCTCGATCACACCCGCAGAATGACCATGCGCCGTATCCACTACAATCGCATCAACGCCGGCTTCAACCAAAGCTTCAACACGACTTGGGGTTTCTGCGCCAGTACCCACTGCAGCACCAACACGTAAACGACCTAATTCATCTTTACAGCTATTTGGATAAGATTCCGCTTTACGGAAATCTGTAACTGTAATTAAGCCTTTTAGTGCATTGCTTTCATCAACCACCAATACTTTTTCAATACGGTGTTTTTGCAATAATGCTTGAATATTTTCTTTCGATTCATTTTCACGAACAGTCACAAGACGATCTTGCCCTGTCATGATATTGCTTACTGGTTGTTCCAAGTTCGTTACAAAACGAGTATCTCGGCCAGTTACAATCCCAACCACTTTGCCATCTTTAACGACAGGTACACCACTGATGTTGTTGGCTTGTGTAATTGCCATCAAATCACGAATCGTGGTTTCAGGTGTCACGGTAATTGGATCTTTCACCATTCCCGCTTCGAATTTTTTTACACGGCGAACTTCTGCAGCTTGTGCAGAAATATCCATGTTTTTATGTAAAATACCAATACCACCGTTTTGCGCCATTGCAATCGCCATACGTGACTCAGTCACAGTATCCATTGCTGCTGAAACCATAGGGATGTTCAGTTGAATGCCGCGTGTGAGGCGTGTCTTTAGAGAGACATCTTTTGGGAGGATAGTAGAATAGGCAGGGAGTAATAAGACATCATCGAAGGTTAGCGCTTCTTGAACGATGGTCAACATAACAGTCTCGCTGGTAATTTCCGTGAGCTATTATATACAAATTTCCGTTCAATTTTCATTTTTTATTGTGCGGATTTATCTTATTCTCAATCACACTTTATTTTTCAGTATCTTATTGAAATAAAAATGGGCTTTGAATATAAAATTATCGTGGATTTAACACCACAGTAGACTGTCGACTTACAGTCTCTGCCTGATATCCTAAATTTTCCCACTTTAGCGTTAACACACCTGATCAAAGTCTTCATCATTGCTGGATGTAGCGACTTCTATTTCGATCAGGGGAATTAAACCATAGCCTTGTCTTGCTTTTGCACATTGTGAATCCCCAGCATGTACCTGTTTGCATGAAGAACTCCGTTGCTCATACATACTACAGCTGACTTGCTGTCCAATCTCACCCTTTAATGCCACACAACGCGGTTGCTTTTGATTGGTGCCCTGCATACAAGAATACACGGCTGTCAAAGGTTCGACATAATCTGGCGGCATGGCCTCTCCTTCAGCCCAATAAAATGAGACTCGGAAAAAGGCGCAACACGCCCCGCAACTTAAGCACGCATCCTGTGCTGAGATTTGTGACAACATTTTTTTAAGATTCTCGTTATCAATTTAAAATTTTGGCAAGAAAATCCTAAAAAAAGTCGCACTCAAACTCAATATCTTTTTTGAATTTTTTATTGCGGGCAGGTAAACACAGACTCATCCATCAAATCGACACCACATTGTAAATTTTCGATCCAGTCTAAAAACTGATGAATCATTTCTTTACCAATAAACGGCTTACCATGTTGCGGCACAATCATTTCAATATCCATTTGACGCACCATTTTCACCCATAAACGGATCACCCGATTGGTACACATATAGCGCTGATGAAAACCATGCATGGTTGGAATGTGCATTGCAAAATCTTCAATTGGTTTCGAGGCATCATCAACAATCGATGCACCCATATCACCTGAGAATAAAATTTTTGAAATTGGATCGTAAAACTGAAAATTTCCAACGGAATGTAAGAAATGCGCAGGAACCACGATGATGCGCGTTTCTCCCAATGGAATAGAGCCACCTTGGTCTGGCAATTCGATCAGACGTTCTAACCAGCCCCCTTTCATACGATCACTCATAAATGCAGAGTTTAAATGAGGTAAAAAGCGTGCCCATAATTTAGATGCGACCACTTTGGCATCGGTATAGACCAACCAACGTGGCATTGAGGTAATGATGTCAGGGTCTTGGTGAGATGCCATGACATAGTCTAAATTTTGTAATCGGGTGTATTTATTAAGCTCCATGGTCAGGGGCACATAGGTCAAATCACCACCTGGATCTAATACTGCTGCACGTTCATTATTTAAAATAAGAAACTGATTGGCTTGTACACCTTCACCTTTCACCAAACTGGTAAAACTTATACATTTATGAGTGCCATTATCAAACAAAACTTGCGACGTGGTGCGATCTAAAGCCATACCAGAAACCCCAAAACCTTTTTTAAAATAAATCTTTAGTTATCCCATACAACATATAAGGTTTTCTTCAAAGTTACAATAAATCTACAACCTAAGTTTAAAGATTATTTGTGTCATCATTCTCAGAATAATAAAAAACCCAACATTAAGTTGGGTTTTCAGCTTTAAAAATAGATGACTTTATTGATGTTAAATAAGCTTGGAGAATTGCGCTTAAAAAAAGTAATGCTGAACTAAAGCTGCGACACCAATAATAAAGAAGATTGCAGCTCCAATTTTATGAATCAACGCAATAGGTAATTTATCTGCCAATTTATTCCCAATAAATACAGCAGGTGCATTGACCAGCATAATCCCCAATGTCGTACCTATGGTTACCCAACCGATACTGTCAAAGCGTGCAGCAAGTGCCACTGTGGCGATTTGGGTTTTATCCCCAATTTCTGCAAGGAAGAATAATACAAAGGTTGCACCAAAGACCCCATATTTTTGCCATTTATTAATACTTTCAGATTCATCACCCAATTCATCTGGAATCAACATCCACCCGGCCATACCAATAAAGCCAAGTGACACAATCCAAAGTAACACTGTCGGGCTAAGGACCGTGGTAATCCACTGACCAAGCACTGCCGATACACCATGATTGACGATGGTTGCTAATAAAATTGCAATTAAAATAGGAATAGGTTTACGAAAACGTGCAGCAAGAAGTAATGCGAGCAGTTGTGTTTTATCGCCCATTTCGGATAAAGCGACAACCACTAAAGAGATGAGGAAGGCATTTAACATTTCAAAGTCTCTGGCTAGCAATATTTACCGATGACTTACCCCTCCTGCTAGCCAATATGAATAGTCGCCTATTCAACGCGGAGTGATAAATCAAAGGTCTTGCCAACAAAAGATAGCTGAGTAAACACCTTCAGCTAAATTGGTTCTTTGCTATGATGACCATACTCTGTTGAGTAATTATGTTGATCATCACCCATTTATCATCTCGCAGATGATAAACAGCGGCTACTCCCCAATGAAGTACAGCTATTCTACAACGCTTTATCAATCATTTTCAATTTTTAAAAATTAAAAAATTTAAAGCTCAGATAAACTTCAAAAAATATCGTGCCGAAGCATTTTTAATGCCCGCAGAGGATGAATTCAATTTCGTTTCTTCACTAATTTTCAACCCTAGATGGTTATCCTATCGTGGGGCGACATGAATGTCGCCGTTGGGCGGGGGTACAGGACGTACCCCTCGCCCATGAGCAAAAACAAAGTACGGCTTTGTTTGCAGCGCAAGGTTTGGCATCCCCTACGAAAAGTGAAGCATCGCCTACGCAATGGTATTTAAACTTTGAATGTAAGGTGTGGCATTGCAAGCTTTTTTATAATCAAATAATTTGTTTTTCATATAATTGATTTAATAAAAAATATTAATTAAGAGAAATTATATTCTTGTGCCTGAGTTTTTTGACAGATTGACTATATTGAATGATAACTTTAAAGCAGATTTGAAAATTATTGATAAAACAAAATTAGATCCATATAAAAAACCTCGCCTAAAGCGAGGTCTTCTATGATTTAGAACTTAAAGCAAGATGTTACGAATATCTGATAACAACTTGGTCAATTTATTGGTAAATCGCGCAGCATCCGCACCATTAATCACACGATGGTCATAAGACAATGACAATGGCAACATCATTTTTGGATCAAAGCCTGAGCCATTCCATACCGGTTGCATCGTTGCAGGTGAGATACCCAAGATCGCAACTTGCGGCCAGTTCACCAATGGCGTAAATGCAGTACCACCAATTGAACCTAGGCTGGTAATGGTAAAATTTGCACCTTGTAAGTTTTTCGGAGAAAGTTTCTTATCACGTGCTTTTTTACTTAACTCACCTAATTCAATGGCAATTTGCTTAATCGATTTTTGATCAGGATTACGCAATACTGGAACAGTTAAACCATCTGGTGTCGCCACAGCGATTCCCATATGAATTTCTTTACGCAACAGCACAGACTTTTGATCATCTGCCAAGTGACCCGCAAAATAAGGCTCTTCTTTAAGTAAGAACGCCACCGCTTTTGCAATAAAGGCAAGGATCGTTAAGCTAATACCATCTTGCTTAAATTTCCCTTTCAACTCACCGCGCCAAGCTTCTAATTCAGTAATATCTGCTAAATCAAATTGTGTCACTTGTGGAATGAAATTATTTAATGACAATTGCGGTACAGACACTTGCTGTAAACGCGTCATTGGTGCAATTTCACTACCACCAAATGCACTGAAATCTGGTAATGCAGGCAATCCTGAAGCGGCTGGCGCAGCGGCAGTTTGAGCTACTTCTTGTGGTGCAGTCAATTTGGCTTTAACAAAAGCAAAAACATCATCTTTCATCACACGTGCATGAGGACCAGAGGCCTTGACTTGTGATAAAACCACACCCAGTTCACGCGCAAGCTTACGCACGGCTGGACCAGCATAAACTTTGGCATTTTCAGCTTGTTGTGCTTTAGATAACTTTTCAGTACCCGCTTGAGCAACGGCCACTTCAGCTTTTGGCGCTGATGCTGTCGTTTTCGCGGCTGGTGCTGATGCAGCTTGTGATGCTTGAGCAGCTGGCTTTTCTTGTGGTGCTGGTGCAGTCTGACCCTGTGCTTCAATCGTCACCAAAGCAGTGCCCTGACTCACAGACTGATTCAATTCCACATGGATCGCCGTCACCGTACCTGCAACCGTACTTGGCACTTCTACAGAGGCTTTATCCGACTCAGCGACGCAAAGGCTTTGGTCTTTTTCAACTTGATCGCCTACGCTCACCAAGATTTCAGAAATTGTTGCTTTATCTACACCAAGATCAGGAACAGCAACTTCAACTTTACCCGATTGGGCTGGCGCTGATGCTTCTGGTGCCGCAGCTTGAGTTGGTGTTGCTAACGCTTGTTGAGGCGCTTCAGTAGGTTCTGCCGCCGAAGTCGTTGCAGCGCCTACAGTTTTCACTGTAATCAGTACCACACCTTCTTTAACATTATCACCTTCTTTGACCACAACACTTTCAACCGTGCCAGCAACTGTACTTGGAACTTCAACCGTTGCTTTATCCGATTCCACTACGACGATGCTGTCATCTACCGCTATTTCATCTCCCACTTTAACCAGAACTTCACCGACCAAAGCTTTTTCAACACCAATATCTGGCACTTGAACTTCAACTGTTTGAGATGAAGCTGGCGCGGATGCTGAAGGTGCAGCAGGGGCCACAGGTTCAGCTTTAGTTTCTACAGCAGGTTCAGTTTTTGCAGCTTCTTGAGCAGGCTGTGCTGAAGCTTCTGTCTCTGTTGCATCCGCAGATTCAACTTCGATCAACACAGCACCTTCTGAAACCTCATCACCTTCCGTAACAGCAATACTTTTAACCACACCCGCTGAAGTGCTTGGCACTTCAACAGAGGCTTTGTCTGACTCAAGTAGAACGATACTGTCATCAACAGCGATGGTATCCCCGACTTTCACCAAGATTTCTGCAACAGTGGCCTTATCAACGCCAATATCAGGAGTTTTAACTTGCATCATTATTTCTCCTCTGTCACTTCAGTATAAGCAGCAACTTCTTGTACAGATGGGTGCGCTTGCGGTAACCATGCAACTGGACGATCAACATCAAGTTCAAATGAAGAGATTGCATCTTTCACTAAACGTGGATCAACTTCACCTTCATCTGCAAGTTTTTTCAATGTTGCAACCACAATGTGTGCCGCATCTACACCAAAGTAACTACGCAAATTACTGCGTGTATCCGAACGACCATAACCATCTGTACCCAATGTTACATATGGACGGCTATCTGGAAGGTAAGCACGGATCTGTTCGCTATAGGCACGCATATGATCTGTTGCTGAAACAACAATACCATCCGTGTCACGTAATTGCTGAGAAACCCAAGACTCTTTACCATCTTCAAGTGGATGTAGGCGATTGTATTCTTCAACAGCCATACCATCACGTGCCAATTCATTGAAGCTTGTTACGCTCCATACATTGGAATGGATTTGGTATTCATCACGTAAAATTTGCCCAGCTTTAATCACTTCACGCAGAATCACACCTGAACCCAATAACTGAACTGTGGCTTTTTCATCTTTATTGAACAAGTACATACCACGTTTGATGCCTTCTTCAGCACCTTCAGGCAATGCAGGTTGGTCATAGTTTTCATTCATGAGGGTCAAGTAATAGAACACACGTTCCTGATTCACATACATACGTTGTAAACCATCATGCACAATCACGGCTAACTCATAACCAAAGCAAGGATCATAAGCTACACAGTTTGGAATCGTACCTGCCAAGATATGAGAATGACCATCTTGGTGTTGTAAACCTTCACCATTTAATGTTGTACGACCAGCTGTTGCACCACACAAGAAGCCTTGTGCCTGAGAATCACCCGCTGCCCATGCAATATCCCCAATACGTTGGAAACCAAACATTGAGTAATACATATACATCGGAATCATTGGTAAGTTATTGGTTGAATAACTGGTACCCAATGCTGACCAAGCGCTCATTGCACCTGCTTCATTGATCCCTTCTTGCAACATGTGACCATCTTTTGCTTCACGATAGTTCATGAGCTGTTCTTGGTCTTCTGGGGTATAGTTTTGTCCATGCGCAGCATAGATACCCAACTGACGGAACATGCCTTCTAAACCGAAAGTACGCGCTTCATCAGGTACGATAGGTACAACACGGTCTTTAATGGCTTTTTCTTTTAACAATGCAGCAATCAAACGCACCATAACCATCGTGGTTGATTGTTCTTTACCACCACTGCCTTTAAGCACACCATCAAATACTGAAATCTCAGGAATCGCCAATACTTCACTGTCTTTACGACGTGCAGGTAAATAACCACCTAAAGCTTCACGACGTGCTTTCATATATTTCAATTCAGGTGAGTTTTCACCTGGACGATAGAATGGAAGCTCTTCAAGTTGCTCATCAGAGAATGGCAAATTAAAACGGTCACGTACATATTTCAATGAATCGTGTTGCATTTTCTTGATTTGGTGGGTTTTGTTGACGGCTTCAATTTCGTCAGACAAACCATAACCTTTCACTGTTTTTGCCAAGATTACAGTCGGTTGACCATTGCTGGTCATTGCTGCTGCATACGCGGCATATACTTTGTATGGGTCATGACCACCGCGATTCAGATTATCAATATCCTCATCACTTAAGCCTTTCACCAACTCCGCAGCTTCTGGGTATTTACCAAAGAATTTTTCACGGGTATAAGCGCCGCCTTTTACTTGGTAGCGTTGGTATTCACCATCTAGCGTTTCATCCATACGGGCTTTTAAAGCACCTGAAGTGTCTTTATCGATCAAAGGATCCCAATGACGACCCCAAACCACTTTAATTACACGCCAGCCTGCACCACGGAACAGTGACTCTAGCTCTTGAATGATTTTACCGTTACCACGTACAGGACCATCTAGACGCTGTAAGTTACAGTTAACCACCCAGATTAAGTTGTCTAATTTTTCGCGACCCGCAAGCGAGATTGCACCTAAGCTTTCTGGCTCATCCATTTCACCATCGCCAAGATACGCCCAAACCTTACGATTTTCTTCTTTGATCAAACCACGATTCATCAAGTACTTTTGAATATGCGCTTGATAAATTGACATGATTGGACCAAGGCCCATCGAAACGGTTGGGAACTGCCAGTAATCTGGCATTAAATAAGGATGAGGATAACTTGAAAGCCCCTGACCACCCACTTCACGACGGAAATTACTCAATTGATCTTCAGTCAAACGACCTTCTAAAAATGAACGTGCGTAAATCCCTGGTGCACAATGACCTTGGTAATAGATCATGTCGCCACCAAAGCTATCGCTATTGGCACGGAAGAAATGGTTAAAACCGACATCATATAGGGTTGCTGAAGACGCGAAACTTGCCAAGTGACCACCTAAGTCATCACCTGTTTTATTGGCACGTAGAACCATTGCCAAAGCATTCCAACGAATTAATGCTCGAATACGACGCTCCATATCTTGGTCGCCTGGCATCGCTGGAGATTCTTCAACTGGAATGGTATTTAAATAAGGGGTATTTAGACGCTGAATAGGTACATGCTTCGAAATTGCTTGTTGATATAATTTTTCTAATAAAAACGCAGCACGATCCGTACCCATATGCTGGAGCACTGAATCAAAGGCATCTTGCCATTCTTGTGTTTCCTGAGCGTCGCTATCACCATAATACGCCATTTCCCACTTACTCCTTGAATAGTTTTCTATATATTATATGTATCATGTTTTGGGCCTGTTAAGTTATCGTTACAGCCAAATGCAGATTGTAAGGATTATTTAGCAACTAAATAGTTGTTGACTAATTAACACTTAAAATAACAAAAAACCGCCAATAAAGGCGGTTTTTTATACAAAATAATTTTTTATTTGATGATAGTCTGAATACACTATTTAATTCATCGCGACTACGAATTCAACCATGCATACAGAGCATCAGTCATAAGCTCAACAATCAAATGTTTAGCGTTAAGGCAACATGGCTAAGTAAGAAGATGGATTTTTACGTTGACCATCTTTCACTACTTCATAATGCAAATGTGGACCTGTGCAACGACCTGTACAACCTACGTTGGCAATATGTTCACCAGCCTTCACCTGATCACCTACACGGGCAATTAGACGTGAAGCATGCGCATAACGTGTGATATAGCCATTACCATGGTTAATTTCTACATATTGACCATAACCAGTGCCCCAACCAGACTTGGTCACAATACCAGGACCTGTTGCATAAATTGGTGTACCACTTGGTGCTGAAAGGTCTAAACCAGAATGATGTTCTGCACGACCACCCATTGTACGGCCACCAAAATCAGAGCTTACGCGCTTCATATCTGGAAGCGGATGAGTGACTAACCAAGAATATGGAGAGTTTGCAGTGTAACGAGAAGCAGAGTTTGCGCTAGAACCGTATTTTTTAGCGATACTTGCATTGTTTAACTCGATTGGTGCATCCTGGCTACGTAAAGTAATATTCATCTTTGCTGAAGCAGGAAGATCTAAATCATCTGGATTATAAGAGCCTTGAGATAAAGTCTTGGATAATTGTTCTAAACGATCTGGTGATTGAACCAAGTCTGCAAATGCAGCGGTTGCAGCGGAAGCTGCTAAAGTAAAAGCCAATAAAATACGTCGCGTGTGCATAAAAACCTCTTTAACTGTTCTTAGTCAAGTTTCTTGAGTGATCTCATCCTTGATATCTATCGAAATGAGCGCTTAAGATAAGACATAAATATGTAGGAACCATGTATGTCTGAACCCAAAAACGTCTTTCAACCAACAAGACAACACTTAAAAACAGGAAACTTATCGTTTCTTACAAAGCAAGTTGCCGAATGGCAAAAACTTACTAAATTAATTCAACCGCTACTTCCTCAACCTGAGAATTGGCGAGTTGTCTGTTATCAATACGGTATTTTGACCATCACCGGTGAAAATCAAGCCATGATTAGTCAACTCGGTTATCTTCAAAAACAGTATATTTCTCAATTGTCACAAATCAACGAACTTCGTGATTTACAAAAACTGCAAGTTCGTTTACGTATTCAAAACAGCAATACTGAAACACCCCCACAACTCCATAAAACTGTAAGAAGCATACAACCTGCAACATCTGAAATGTTACAAAATGCCGCTAGTTTTGTGAGCGACCCTAAGCTTAGCCAAGCTTTACTACGTTTGGCAAGCAATAAAAAGTAACCTAATTAGATTAAATTAAGATTAAAACTGGTTAAAATATGACAGATATCACACTTTTTATTGTTACATTATAACACAATGCCTAAAAGACAAAGACTTATGTCACGTTGACAAAATGAATTGGGCACAGCTTCTCGTCATCAAATGTTACAATTTCATAGCTGCTTGGATCGCTTTTAACATTGCGTAAAAGTTGATTATTCAGTGCATGACCCGATTTATAGCCGTCAAATTTGGCAATAATTTGATGCCCAAGTAGGTACAAATCACCGACTGCATCCAAAATTTTATGCCGAACAAACTCATCAGCAAAACGTAGACCTTCTTCATTGACCACGCCAGTATCATCTAAACCGACAGCATTATCTAAGCTTGCGCCCAACGCCAGATTATTGGCTTTTAAATAATCGAGGTCTTTCATAAAACCAAAAGTACGTGCACCACTGACTTCATAGACAAACGTTTCTGTTGAAAAATCAATGGTCGCCGATTGATATTCTTTTGCAAAGGCAGGATGATCAAAGTCGATAGTAAAATTGATTTGAAAACCATCGTGAGGGGTAAAAATTGCACGCTTATCTTCTATGAGTGCTTCAACAGGTTTAAGAATTCGAATAAATTTTTTCGGTGCGTCTTGTTCTACTAATTCGCCCTGCATGAGTAAATATATAAATGGACCTGCACTACCATCCATAATTGGTATTTCAGAAGCAGACACTTCTATAATCAGGTTATCTATACCCAAGCCAGCGATTGCACTGGTGACATGTTCAATGGTTCCAACCTTGGTTTCATGACTGACCAAATTGGAACACATGAATGCTTCTTGAATCAGCATAGCATCTGCTGGCAGATCGACAGGTGGATTTAAATCAATACGGCGAAATACAATACCCCCGTCCGCCACATGCGGTAAAAAGTTAATCATGACTTTTTGTCCGCTATGTAGTCCGATGCCACTCGCTTTAACGACTCGCTTCAGGGTACGTTGTTTCAACATGCTAATTCGGTCTTCATTCTCAAATCCGCTATACGTTAGCACATTTAGCCATTGATAAAAAACAAAAAAGGTAATGAATCTCACTACCTTTTTCGTTGATATTAATTATTTTTAATAATTATCAATCATTTACGCTGTTGATTTTTCAAATAATCTTGAATACTCATTGGCGTAGAACGACCGCTTGAACTTGGTGCTGCAGCAGGTGCACCATCTTCTTGACGTTTATTGATCGCTGGAACGTCATCTTCATCAACCACAGTGTTGTGGCTAGCTTGCTGGCTATATGATTGCGCAACATTGCTGATATGGGTTCTGCGTTTTGCTTCAGTTGCATCACTGGCATTACGTGTTAAACCTGTAGCAATCACAGTGACACGAATTTCATCACGTGCGTCTGGATCAAATACAGTACCAAAGAACACTTCACCTTCTTCAAGGTCAACAATCTGGTTCACAACATCTGTAATCACTTCAGTTTCACGTAAAGTCACATCAGCACCGCCAGTGATGTTAATTAACACCCCTTTGGCATTCATGATATTTACATTATCCAATAAAGGACTACGGATCGCCAAACGTGCAGCTTCTTCAGCACGGTCTGGACCACTACTCTTACCTTCACCCATCATCGCATAACCACGTGTACTCATCGCAGTTTTCAAGTCAGCAAAGTCAAGGTTAATATGACCAGGACGAACAACCAGATCAAAAATACTACGTACCGCATTCAGCAACACGTCATCTGCTTTACGGTAAGCATCTTGCATAGAGATGTCACCATAAACGCTGAGTAAACGTTGGTTCGGTATAATAATTAAAGAATCAACATGTTGTTCTAATGCTTCAATCCCTTTTTCAGCCGAACGTTGACGACGACGACCTTCAAAGTTAAATGGCGTTGTCACCACACCTACAGTAAGAATACCCATTTCTTGAGCAATCTCAGCAACAACTGGTGCAGCACCTGTACCTGTACCACCGCCCATTCCAGCAGTCACAAATACCATATCCGCACCTTCAAGGTGTTGACGGATTTGCTCACGGCTTTCTTCAGCAGCAATTTGACCTACATCTGGATTAGCACCAGCACCCAAACCGCGTGTGCTTTGCTCACCAAGTTGCATTTTAAAAGGGGCATTCATGCGATCAAGGGCTTGCTTGTCTGTATTTGCACAAACAAATTTCACACCTTTAATGTCAGATTGCACCATGTGTTGTACAGCATTACCACCGCCGCCACCAACACCAAACACAGTAAAACGGGCTTGACCGTTGTTATCGGTTTGTCCATCGTCTAAAAATTCAAATGAGGCCATGACCTTTAGATTTCCTAATATAATTTGGCAGTCACTTAAGCCCGTATACTGCCTTGATCTTCAATAATAAAAATTGTTTTTAGGATGCTGTTCATTGCAGAGCTTGTCAAGTATTGGACAGAACACTTACAACTTCCTAACAATATTCCCCAAAAAACCACACCTAAAAAATACCTTTTAATTTGTTATTTAAGGCATTCCAACCATTCACAATCCGATCAAAGAATGGTCTTCCACCTTGAACTTCAGGTTCTTCAATCGCCTCTTGCATGTCACTTTGACTAAACAAAAGTAACCCTGCTGCTGTAGCATACATTGAACGACGTAAAGATGGTAAATTCTGATCATCGGTCACCACTTGTAACGGTGGATTGCCTAAGTGTGCAGAGATACCCAACATACGACGAGCCAATGTCACCATGCCTTCAATCTGGCAAACATCACCTGTCAGTACGACACCATGATACAAACTTTGTAGTGCACTACGTTGTTCTAATTCGTATCGTACTTTACCCAAGATATCTTCATAACGTGCGATAATAATTTCAGTCAACTCAATACGACTAATGGTTTGTGGGCCATCAATTGCCTCAAACTGAATCATATGATCCGGTTTAACTTGGTGAATATCAACACAACCATGCAGTAGCTTAATCCGTTCAGCTTCTTCGGTTGTGGTTTGCAACACTGTTGCAATATCACGTGTGACATTTTCACCACCACATTGAATGGTATGGGCTAATGCCAAATGCCCTTCAATATAGACTGCAATATTGGTCGTTCCAGCACCAATATCGAGCAAACAAACGCCATATTCCTTTTCATCTTTCAGCAAACTGCCTTCTGCAGTTGCTAAACAAGATACCACCATTTTTTCAACTGAAATATTGGCGCCTTTCATTGCACGATCCAAGTTCTGCATAGTACTGATTGGCATCATCATCAATTGATAATGGGCTGTCATACTATTGGCAGATAAATTGATTGGGTTCTGTACCCACTCACTTGAATCATCCAGCTCAAAACCTAAAGGCACTGCACTTGCCAAGTAATGATCGGCTGTCATATGACTAGCTTTAGCAAGCTCTAATGCACGCACCACTTCAGTTGTCGTAATGGTATGTTCTGAATTTGAAATCGGCGTACGACCAATCGCATAATGGCTTTGTAATTCGGTGCTTGGAATAGAAACCCAAGCTGAATGAATACGACACTCAGCCATATCTTCAGCTTCTTGAACGGCTTGTTTAATTGCATTTGTGACTTTATCAAGGCTCACAATTTTGCCTTTATTCATTCCTTTATTGCGTGCGCTTGCCATGCCAATAACCTGAATATTATCAGGGGCATGTACTTTACCAATCAGTACTGAAACTTTATGTGTCCCAATGTCAATTGCAACAACTGAGGGAACAGCTTCATTCATCACTTTGCTACCATTATCTTCATTGTTTATGTTTGGCTATATGCCTCTTTTTCAAGCCACGTATTATGGCTGTGCAACCATCCCACCTGCAACGCTTATGTCATTACTGGTTACAACAAACTGACCATTCACAATTTTTGGTGAAATAGAATTTCTCCATTGAATTGCCAAACCATTTCGGTAGCGCAAATCAATGGCGGAAATATTCGACCAAGTAGGTTTCAAATCAGTTTGTGCCAAGTGACTTAAACGTTGTAGCTTACTCATGGTTTGATCTTGATCTACGATCACCCGTAGTCCCGAATCAAACTGCATAAACCAAGTCATACGTTCAGTGAGATAAAGCTCTTTTAAACGTAAGTTGACTGGGTGAAATAATTGATTAATTTCATTATAGCGACGCATCATCACTTTGGATTGGCTGAGCGGCCCATGAAGCAATGGCAGGTTTGAATAATTCTTCGCCACCGCTTCTGTATAGACATCTCCAGCATCACTCAGTAATCGCCCAGTTCCCCAACGAGCGATTGCATGACGTGGCATAATCCGCACGCGAATACCATTTGGCCATGCCCGTGAAACCACAACACGATCCACCCATGATACTTCTAGTGCTTTATCTCGAATCTGTTCTAAATCCGAGGTGAAATAATTATTTTTAACAACAGGCGCCAAATGTTGTGTAATCGCTTGTGACTCTACCGATGAGGTGGTACCTACCACTTGAAGTGTGGCCACCCGAGCATCGGTAATCACCTTATACAGACCATAGATTCCTGCAAATAGCACAGCAATAGCAATGACCATAAGCAACCAGCTTCCCACGTTGAGAAGCTTTTCCTGACGTGTTGGCGGCTTATCGTGTATTGATGTAATTGCCGCACGTTTGCGACGCATCGAAGCAGGAAGTTGAGCCATAAACTTAGTGTGCTTGTTCCGTGAGCGTTTGCGCTAAAATCGCAACACACAATTCATCAAAGCTATAACCCACAGCTTTTGCAGCTTTAGGCACAAGTGAGTGACTGGTCATGCCAGGCACTGTATTCACTTCTAACAACCAAAAATGACCTTGTTCATCTAACATCGCATCAATCCGTCCCCAACCACTGGCACCGACTGCTTGGAAAGCACGTAAACACAATTCTTGTAAGTTCTTTTCTTCTGACTCGCTTAAACCACATGGAATACCATACTCCACGTCATTACGGTTATATTTTGCCTCATAGTCATAGAATGCAACATCAGCAGGCGGTTGCAAACGAATCACAGGTAATGGCAAACCATTGAGGAAAGAAATAGTGTATTCACGCCCCGTGATCCATTTTTCAGCCATCACCACAGCATCATGTACTGTAGCTTTTTCAATTGCAGCAGCAAGCTCTTCAGCTTTTTCAACCTTGCTCATACCAACACTAGAACCTTCATGTACAGGCTTAATGATTAATGGTAAGCCAAGGCTTTCAATCACTTCAGTTAAATCAGAATCTTTGGAAATAATACGATACGGTGCAGTCGGTAAATCTGAACCTTGCCAGATTTGTTTGGTCTTAACTTTGTCCATCCCAATCGCTGAACCCTGAACCCCTGTACCTGTATACGGTACATTCATCCATTCTAACGCGCCTTGGATTTGACCATCTTCACCACCACGACCATGCAATACAATAAATGCGCGATCATAGCCCACAAGTTCCGTCACACTACGCTCTTGTGGATCGAAGCCTTCAGCATTCACCCCCGAACGTAATAATGCTTCTAAAACAGCTTTACCACTATCTAATGACACCTCACGCTCAGCAGATTTCCCACCAAGCAATACCGCTACTTTGCCGAATTTAGAAGCATTTGACACGTTTAAATCCTTAAACTTATAAGTTAGTCAATTTAATTTCTAGGCTTTATTCAAATCCAAATTTAAACAAAGCCAAATCAATTATTTTAAATACAGTTGGTTTTGAGCCAATTCTACAGAAATTGCTCCCACGTTACCCGCACCTTGTGTTAATAACAAGTCATTCGCTTGTAACACTTTTTGTATCGCGTTCTGCAAATTGCCTTCCACTGGGTCAATCAAGATCGGTTCAACTTCGCCACGCAGACGAATACTCCGCGCCAAAGAACGACTATCTGCACCAACAATCGGTTTCTCACCTGCAGAATATACTTCTAACAACAACAATTGATCGACTTGTGACAACACATCTACAAAATCATCAAAACAGTCACGAGTACGACTATAACGATGTGGCTGGAACATCATCACCAAACGACGATCTGGATGGCTGGCACGTGCAGCTTTAATGGTCGCTTCAACTTCTTTCGGATGATGCCCATAATCATCTACAAGTTTTACAGTGCCTTCATCCAACTCAAACTCACCTTGAACTTGGAAACGGCGACCTACACCACTAAAGCTTTCTAAGGCACGTGCGATCGCAGCATCAGAAACACCTTCATCTGTTGCAATACCAATCGCAGCCAGTGCATTTAGAATATTATGCAAACCCGGAAGATTAATGGTTAAACGTAATGGTTCACGACCTTTACGCAATACCGTAAAGCTTGACTGCATACCAACTTGTTCAACATCAATTGCTCGAATATCATTGTCTTCATTAAAACCATAGGTCAGCACTGGGCGACCAATACGTGGCATGATTTCACGAATATTGGCATCATCACCACAAACTACAGCCAAGCCATAGAACGGCATTTTCTGTAAGAATTTGATAAAGGTGTCTTTAAGTACATCAAAACTACCGCCATAGGTATCCATATGATCTGCATCAATATTGGTAACAATGGCCGCCATAGGCTCTAGATGTAAAAATGATGCATCTGATTCGTCTGCTTCTGCGACAATAAAACGACTAGCACCCAACGCTGCATTAACACCGGTACGGTTTAACAGACCACCGATCACATAAGTTGGATCCATGTTCTCTTCTGCCAACATGCAGGTCACTAAACTGGTTGTGGTGGTTTTACCATGGGTTCCTGCAACCGCGATACCATGACGATAACGCATCAATTCACCCAACATTTCTGCACGACGAACTACTGGTATACGATTTTCAATTGCTGCTTTTACTTCTAAATTTTCAGGGTCAATTGCAGTAGAAACAACCAGTACATTTGCACCTTTGATATTGTCTGCCGTATGTCCAATAAAAACTTTAATGCCGTTTTCTTCAAGTTGAACCGTTGTTTTTGATGCCTTAATGTCAGAACCAGAAACCTTATAGCCTTGGTTTTTCAATACTTCTGCAATACCGCACATCCCAGCGCCACCGATACCCACAAAATGGATATGTTTAATACGGCGCATCTCTGGAATTTTAATTAGGTTTTTTGCTTTATCAGCAGGGCTTGTTGGAGACATAATCAACTCTAACTTACAAATCTTGAATTAAACCAACCACACGTTGTGTTGCATCTGGTTGAGCTTGTTGACGAGCTTTTACCGCCATTTCCATCAGTAATTGGCGGTTCATCAACGGTGTTAGTAAATCCTTTAACGAATCTGGAGTCATGCTCTGCTGCGGACAGATTTTCGCAGCACCTGTTTTCTCCAAAAATCTTGCATTGGCAGTTTGGTGATCATCCACCGCACTTGGTAATGGCACAAATACTGCCGCCACACCAGCCGTCGCCACTTCAGTGACTGTTAGTGCGCCAGCACGACAAATAATTAAATCTGCGTTGCTATAGGCCAGTGCCATATCTTCAATAAATTGCTGAACCTCAACCTGTATATTTGCAGGTGCATCCGCATATAAAGCCTGTGTGGTCTCTTGTTTATTTTGCCCACACTGATGAAATACTTTTAATGGAACATCAAATTGTTTTAAGGCTTGAGGTACACATTCATTCAAGGCTTGCGCACCCAAAGAACCACCGACAATTAAAATATGTAAAGGTTCAGCCGCATTTTCGCGTTCTTTATAACGAAAAGAAGGATTATAAATTGCGGTAATTTCTGCCCGTACAGGATTACCTGTCGTCACAATTTTTTCACTTTTCGGAAAAGTATCTGGAAATGCTTCGCAGACTTTTTTAGCAATTCTTGAAAGCTGAGTATTGGTAAAGCCTGCCACTGCATTTTGTTCATGAATAATCACAGGAATACCCAACAAACGTGCAGCCAAACCACCCGGCCCCGCAACATACCCCCCAAAACCAGCCACTGCATCGACATTGAGCTGTTTCATATAGCGCATTGCGCTCAAGGTTGCTTTTAAAATTTTAAAGGGTGCAGCTAATTTACGTACAATACCATTGCCACGTACACCTTGAATATCAATTTGATAGATTGGAATATCATGTTGTTTTAAAAGTCGATTTTCCATACCTGTCGGAGTCGCCAACCAAGACACTTGGCTGCCTTGTTGTTGCAATTCTTTTGCAACTGCCAGTGCAGGGAATACATGTCCACCTGTACCTGCCGCCATCATCATGATGTGTTTCGGTGTGCTTTGCTGGGGTTCGGTCACGGTCTAATTCTTCAATGCAAAAATAAATATTTAACGAATATCTTAAACAACCAATTGTAATCACAATCCGCTATGGGGAAAAGTTTATTTACTTTTTTTCACCAAGCCTTTCATTGTTTTTTTCTACTGATTTGAAAGTTTAAACTACTTTTATCATTAATCCGTTAAAAAAAGTGGAATTAAACGTTATTTTTTTATATTTCTCGATGATTTATCATTTTTATAGCCAATCGACAGCAAAAAAATAGAGCCGCGAACGACTCTATTTTTTAGTTGAGATTTAGAATGTAGTATCCCAGCTTAAATTAAACTGACTGACCTGCTTCTAGTACATTAAACAAATCATCTGCAATTGAAGTACCAAATTGATCATCAATTTCACGAATACAGGTTGGACTGGTGACATTGATTTCAGTGACATAATTTCCAATCACATCTAATCCGACAAAAACCAAGCCTTTGGCTTTTAAGAATGGTCCAACTTTGGCTGCGATGGCTTTGTCATTTTCAGTCAATGGACGAGCTTCACCCAAACCGCCTGCTGCCAAATTCCCACGCACCTCACCATTTTGAGGAATACGAGCCAAGCAATAAGGTACAGGCTCACCATTAATCAGCAAAATACGTTTATCACCATCCACAATTTCAGGGATATAACGTTGTGCCATAATCGGTTGTGTGCCATTTTCAGTTAAAATTTCAATGGTTGAACCAATATTGACGCCATCTTGATATAAACGGAAGATCCCCATTCCACCCATACCATCCAGTGGCTTAACAATAACGTCACCATGTTCTTTTAAGAATTCACGAATCAAACTTTGCTGTGAAGTCACCAAAGTGGGTACTTGTAGATCTGGAAATTGGGTCGCAAATAGTTTTTCATTACAGTCACGCAAACTTTGTGGTTTGTTAATAATCCACACCCCTTCACGCTCTGCCTGTTCCAAAATATAAGTGGTATAAACAAAGTTCATGTCAAAAGGCGGATCTTTACGCATCAACACTACATCATAGGCCGCAAGTGACTCTTTGGCTTTTTCACCTAACTCATAGTAGTGATCATAATCTTCAAAAACCTGAAGCGGTGAAATCAAACCAAATGCTTTGCCTTGGTCAATATATAAATCTTGTTGTAATGCATAGCCTAACTCATGCCCTCGACGTGCAGCCGCCCATAACATTGCCATTGTTGAGTCTTTTTTCAGGTTTACACTTTCGATGGGATCCATCACAACAAGTACGCGCATATTGATGCTCTTATAAAATTTTGGATTGAATGCAGTATAGCGGAGAATCTGGTGTACTTTTTCGAAATTTCGCTAAACTCTTAGCAATTATTGTGAATATGATGATCGAAATGCAACAAGCCATTGTGGGATTTCATTTGGATGAGGAGCAACATTATGTTGCTGAACTTGCGTGTGGGCATCAACAACATGTACGTCATCTTCCGCCTTGGCAGAATCGTCCGTGGGTGTTGACAGAACAAGGACGGCAGGAAAAAATAGGCATGTTTTTAGCGTGTAAAACGTGTGATCTTCAACAAAATAGTTTATAAGTTGAATTAGTTTCTATTCGTCAATAAAAAGAGTTATTCAATGTCGAATCAACCTGACTCAGAGATTAAAAATTACTATAACAAACTTGCGCACGACTACGATAACAACCGTTTTAACAACAGTTATGGGCAATATTTAGACCAACAAGAGCGTGCTTTTCTCAAGCGTATTCTCAGTAAAACAGCACCTACACATTGTATGGATATCGGTTGTGGTACAGGTCGTTTACTCGATTATGCCGATTACGGTGTAGATTTCAGCCCTGAAATGCTGAAAGTCGCTAGAGAAAAATATCCGCATAAAATCTTGCTTGAAGGCTCTCTGACTGAAATTCCAATCGAAAACCATCAGCTCGATGTCATTTATAGCTTTCATGTGATCATGCATCAAGACCATACAACCACAGAACAGTTTCTGAATGAGGCGCAGCAAAAATTAAAAACCAATGGCAAGCTTATTTTTGATTTCCCCTCTGCCAAACGTCGACAAGCTGTAAAGCATCAACAACAAAGCTGGCATGCTGCTCATCAAATGACATTGGCAGAGATTGAAAAGCTGCTTGGCCCTCAATGGAAGCTGGTTGAAAGTCAGGGCTTTTTATTTTTCCCTATCCATCGTATTCCAACGATTTTACGCCCACTGTTTAGAAGCCTAGACAGCTTGATGTGCCGTTCATTTTTAAAAGAATATGCATCATACTTGGTTGTCGTTTTAGAAAAACAACCGTCAGTAAACAATTAGAATAAGCAGGTGGAATATGCGGCAATATTTACCCAAATCATGGAAACTGCTTTATCAGTTATTACGCAGGTATTGTCGTGAACACCTTTTCTCGAAGCTACAGTTTGCCTTAAAACATCAAACACTGTGGCAATCAGACCAGCAAATTTCAACCCAACAAAGCATCAAGATAAATCATTATTTTGAAAATAAAACCCATAACATTGATCTTGCGATTCAGAGCATAAACGGTTTGGTCATTGAGCCAAATCAAATCTTTTCATTTTGGCATTTGGTAACAGCCCCGACGTTAAACAATGGCTTTAAAACAGGGCGTAATCTGGTCAATGGAAAAATTTCAGAAGATCTGGGTGGTGGGATTTGTCAAATTTCTTGCTTGCTCTATATCAATGCGTTAAAAGCGGGTTTAACCATCACAGAACGACATTCACATTCGATTGATATTTATCAGGAACATGAGCGCTTTACCCCTTTAGGCAGTGATGCAACTGTGGTGTATGGCTATAAGGACTTACAGTTTCAAAATTGTTTAGATCAGGCACTACAAATTCAAATTTTCAGACAACATGACCAACTGGTCGCCACCTTGGTCGCTCAGCAGCATTTAAAGGAATATACACTCAAATTTATTGTTGAAGATTCTAAAACCCATCGAATTGTCCGCACCTTGCAAGACCAAGAACAGATTGAGCAAAGTATCTACTTGCTCAATTCGCATGCTGATTAAGCTTATTTTTCTTGAAATTGTTGTTGGCTATTTTCTATCAGGTATTGATGTGCAGTCCGTGGATCACGCGGTAAAGCCAGTTTGACACGACAACCCAACTCGATATCATCTTTTTCAAACACAATGATTTCAGCATCTAGCTCGATCGGGCGACCAATTTCAAAATCGGTTTGATCTAGACTTTCTCCCAATAAGTCTGCATATTTCTTTTCTAAGTGCCCAATGGTTAAATCTTGAATCATGACTTTAATTGAGTATTGTTGTCTCGAACATTCAGGTTCACGTTGAATACGTGATTTCTTGATATAACTGTTCTCAGATGCTCTTAACATCAATTCATTGATTAATTTTTTCTGGGCGTGCACGTTGATATTTAAAACCAGCTCAAACTGTTCTAAACCTTTCCATTGAAATGGATATTGCCGAAAAAACATATCCCGCTCAAATTGGTAACGTTGCCAACGTCGTTGGTCGATATGTTTGACCAACATAATGCCAAGTACAGCAACTACGACGATTATCAATAGAATGAACATTAAAAATGGCACCTAATCCTTTATAGTCCATAAAAATAAGGAGCTTATGCTCCTTATCTTATCCTTTTTTTTAACTTATATACCATATTTCACACGGTAAGCTTCCATTTTTGCTAAAGCATCTTGCTCGCCTTTAGCATCTAGATAATCCATTAAGTCTTTCATGCTAATTAAAGCATGTACTGGAATCTCAAGTTCTTGTTGAACTTCTTGGATGGCAGACAATTGACCTTGCCCTTTTTCTTGACGATCTAGTGCAACCAATACGCCTGCAATTGTCGCACCTGCATTTTTAAGAATTGTGACAACTTCACGAATTGCGGTACCCGCTGTAATCACGTCATCAATAATCCAGACTTTTTTACCTTCTACTGAAGCACCAACCAATACACCGCCTTCACCATGGTCTTTGGCTTCTTTACGGTTAAAGCCCCAAGGCACACTTACACCATGTACTTGTGACAAAGCCACAGCTGTTGCTGCAACAAAAGGAATTCCTTTATATGCAGGTCCAAAGATCACTTCAACGTTGTTACATTGTGTTAATTTATCTGCATAACCTTGAGCTAAAAGCGATAATGCTTCACCATCGTTGAGTAAACCTGCATTAAAAAAATAAGGGCTCACACGGCCTGATTTTAAAGTAAACTCACCAAATTTAAGCACACCACGTGATAATGCGAGTTCGATAAAAGCTTGCGGGTTAAACTGAGCTGGCGTTGACATGAGGTGCTCCAAAATTCATACATTGAGGTTATGACTGCGCATGATACCAAAGAGTAGCTATCCAAGTGATCAAAAAATTTTAAGAGTTGTCTCAATTAACGTAAATGGCTTACGTTCATCCGTCACTAAAGGCCTACTTGAATGGATGGAAAAGTCAGATGCAGACGTGATCTGTATCCAAGAAAGCCGTATTACGCATGAACAATGGACCGATAAATTTAAACCCGAAGGTTGGTTTACCCATCTGTTTCCTGCGGAAAAATCAGGCTATGCAGGTACAGCAATTTACAGTCGCTTGCCGTTTAAATCGATCCAGAATGGTTTGGGTTTTGAACTTGCCGATAGCCAAGGTCGTTTTATTAGCGCGGAATTTGATGTCGGTTTAGCCAAACCTGTGCACATCTGCTCGCTGTATTTACCTTCAGGTTCATCAGGTGATGAAGCACAAGCTCGTAAAGATCACTTCTTAGAAGAATATCGAAAAATTTTAAAACAATGGCGTGATGAAGATAAGTCAATCATTGTATGTGGCGATTACAACATCGTGCATAAACGAATCGATATTAAAAACTGGTCAGGTAACCAAAAATCATCAGGTTGCTTACCACATGAACGTGCTTGGTTAGATCATATTTATGACGAACTGGGCTATGTCGATACATTTCGTGAAGTCCGTAAAGAAGCAGAACTGTATTCTTGGTGGTCGAATCGTGGACAAGCACGTGCGAAAAATGTTGGTTGGCGTATTGATTATCAAGCATGCTCACCAGACTGGAAAGATCGCACAGTCAATGCTTGGGTCTATAAAGATGAATGGTATAGCGACCATGCCCCTGTGATTATTGATTATCAAATTTAAACAGCCCTATGCTCAATTTTTAAATAAAAATTGAGCATTTTTGTGAACAAGTGTTCACTGATTACAAGGCAATAACTTACAAATTTTGTCGTGTTATCTTATATTTTCTTCATATCAACAAGCGCATTATACACGCACGGCACAGGGACATTGTCAGGATGACAGCAAAAGGATAGGACGCCGTAGGAAGAAAAGGAAATAAGTATTTTGAATATTTATTTTTCAAGGATGTGACATTGGACGTTGTAATGAGACCCGCATAATCAGGATGATTAGATGCGGGTTTTCTCTTTTTTTAATTTCAATTTTTTTTAGTTTCATTTTTTATTTTTAAATCATTTAGTCAGCCAGTCTGCTGCTCGCTTCAATAAAATATTAAGCGCAAATTGTTAAATTCTGATGACAGCAATCATGCCTTTTAAAATATTTTATCTATTCTTATACTGTACATATTGGCAATTTTGCTACTCTTTCTGTCAAATCAAACAATTGAATATTAGGTTAAGACATGTTGAAAATTTATGGAATCAAAAATTGTAACTCCATGAAAAAAGCTTTTGATTTACTGACTGAACTTGGCTTGAGTTATGAATTTCATGATTATAAAAAACAAGGCATAGATGCAGAGACGGTTAAACAATGGCTCGATCATATTGGGCAAGATCTTGTGCTCAATAAAAAAGGCACAACGTGGAAAAAACTCAGTGAACAAGAACAGCAACTGGCTTTGTCGAGTGAACAAGCACTGATTCAAGCGCTTACCACACACACCAGTTTAATCAAACGCCCTGTGATTGATCAAAATGGCCAATATGTAATTGGTTTTGATGAAGATAAAATTAAAGCTTTAAAACTTACAACATAAAAATAATCGAGCAACAAAAAGCCTGATCAATAGATCAGGCTTTTTGTTGCAGTGAATCAATCTGCTTAGTTTGCACGCACCCAAGTTTGGTTGCGACCTAAAGCAGAAATACCCATATAACCACGTAACTTTAACTGATTACCAGCAAGTTCACCTTTGAGTTTATAGGTCTTGCCATTTTTAGGATCTAGAATCGTACCATTGTCATAGTTTTTACCACCGACATTTTTTAAACCATTGACAATCGTCACGCCTTTCAATGATTTATTGTGGTAAGGGCCTTCACATTTGGTACAAGTATTTTCCTCACCTGGTGTTAAAATACTTTGAATTGTTGCCGTCAATGTTCCATTTTTTTGTTCAGTGAATTTCACAATTGCTTTTGGCTGTTTCGTTGTGTCATCAATTGTTTTCCAAACTGTTCCATTGAGTGGATCCGCAGCATTTGCAAGAACTGTTGCTGATAATAAGCCTAATGCAAGTACAATTTTTTTCATTGTTTTGTTTTCCCTAGTCTAATTGACACTTTATAGTATCAAAAATTTACGTCGATTTAGCAATTCTTGAATGTGACTATATAGTGTACCCTTGTAACAAATGTTGATAAATCAACAAAAATAAAGTCAAAAGTTTAACAATATGGAAGGAACATGAAGATTAACCCAGCTCTGAAACAATATCTTACAGAATCTATTCTTAAATCTAGCTTCAAATTTCCAAGTCGTTTCAATCTTCCCCCGGCAACTGCACGTTTTGGAATAGAACAACTTGCACGTGTTTTTCCACAACGTAAAGATGTACAGATCCGTTCTTTGCGCATTGCGGGGATTCGGGCAGAAGAAATTAAACCGCAAGCGCATGCGACTCAAATGATTTTTCATATTCATGGTGGAGCGTTTTTTGTCGGTTCTATCAAAACCCATCGGGCTTTTTTATCTGAAGTTGCTGCACGTACACAAATGCAAGTTTTACATGTCGATTACCCGCTCGCACCTGAAAGTACATTCCCTGAAGCAAGTGATGCGATTTATGATATTTATCAGCAACTTTTAGATCAAGGCGTGCTAGCGAAAGACATTATTGTGTCAGGTGATTCTTGTGGAGCGAATCTGGCTTTGGCACTCGCATTACGAATCAAAGAAGAAAATAAGCAACAACTCCCTAGCGCTTTAATCCTAATGTCACCCTTCTTAGACCTGACCTTAACAGGCGAGTCTTTACGCTATAATCAGAAGCATGATGCTTTACTGTCAATCGAAGCACTTGAATCTGGTATTGATTTTTACGTACCGAAAAACATGGATCGTTCTTTACCCCCACTTTCGCCTATTTTCGGAGATTTTGCAGGGTTGCCTCCAACCTTGGTTCAAATTGGTTCTAAAGAAATTCTTTTGTCAGATGCGCAACGTTTCGAAGAAAAAGCCAAAGCTGCTGGTGTCCAAGTCAATTACAAGCTATATACGGGAATGTGGCATAATTTCCAAATGTTTAGCCCATGGTTTGATGAAGCAAAACAATCTTTAGCAGATATTGCTGAATTTGCTCATAAAATTGACAAAGATTGATCCCAATATTGGCCAAATAATGAACAACAGATGATTTTAAAAACCAAACTGTTGTTCATCTTTAAAAATAAAATAATCAATTTAAAAAATGAGCATTCACTAGAATAATAACCATACAATTCATTGAAACTATATTGCTTGTCAGATTTATGTTTAGTGCTTTTTCAAATTTCAACAGACTCTTAACCTATACTACAAAATTAATCACATTTTTTTAAATTATGTATATATCCTTCAAGTATTTACTTAAACTTTAGTTTGAGTTTAAGTCAATAAATTGCTACATTCTAGGCATCAACAATAAAAATCCAAGTGTGGATGGATTAGATTATGCGTAATAAAATTTATTCCGAAAAACGACGTAAAATTCATTCATTATTCAATCAAGTATTGAAACACTCATTTATTGCCAAATTAATATATAAAAACCAACTGAGTAACAGTTTGGAAATCGACCCACATACAGGTATTTATAATCAGTTTGCAATTAATACCTATTTAAAAGAATTACATCCTCAGACTGATTCTAACTTTGGTATCATTTTGCTTAGTGTTGATAACTTGTGTGAAATCAAGAACAAATACAATCTAAAAATTGCCCATAAAGCTTTAGCGGCTATAGCCCAAGAGTTATTACAAAATATCCGTGAAACTGACCTTGTTGGCCGCTATAGCGAATCTGAATTTATTTTAATTCTCAGTGATGTTACTCAGGATCAAGCACGTCATATCGCAGATCGTCTATCACGTTTAATTAATCATTATGATTTAAAGATCAACAACAAAGTCATCCCACTTCAAACAAGTTGTGGTGCATCTGTTTCTAAACATGACAGCATGAGTAATGCAGTGTTACAACAAGCAGATCAAGCATTATATATTGCGAAAACCAATCGTAAACCTTGTTATTCGGGCACAGGTGTTTTGTCTTAAAACATCTGTATATTTAAAAATTAATTACACCACTATTTACTTTATATTAATAATAAAATACCTATTTATTAACAAATAAATGATAACAATTCTTTGTTTTAATAAATTTTAATCACTATAATTTAAAAAATTATTAATCAGTACTTAATGAATTACAGCTTGAAAAACCCTGGAATAATTATGAATGAAGGTATCGAATATAAGACTTAATCATTACTGGCAAAAGCTGAAACAACAATTAGATTCAAATATCATTATGAATTGGAGCAGTTTACATAAATGTATCTTGATTCTGTTCCTGACTGTTGCCCTTCATTTATCATGGATCGTATGGAAAATTTTTATCCTGTTAAATCCAGAAACTTGGCAATGGGTCAATATCTCCTTGATTCGTTCACAACTTGTGGTCAATGCTGGCTCAACCCTACTGCTTTTTTTTCTGATTGCATTTTGTTATTTCTTTCAAAATAAAAAATGGGCGAACACTATCCTCCCCCATATTGTCATCAGTATTTTTATTCTTTTAATGCTTGCTGATGGTTTCCTCGTTGGTATCTATAGTCCAGCTACTGTTTTTGCATTTGTTTGTATTTCTGGTGTGGGTTTAATCTTATTCAATAGAAAAATTATTTATCTGCAAATTAGCACTGCACTACTGTTCTATATTTCAATGATGCTTTGTACTTATTGGCGCATCATTCCGTATGCCCCAATTTTTAATACACATATATTAGAAAATAATCGGCATGATAACCCGTTCTGGGTAGGAACAATGCTATATTTTATTATTCCTATTTTAATTGTATGTTTGATTTTATGTGAGATTTTACTGTCTCAGTGGCGACATAGAGAGTCATTAATCAAAAAACTCAGTGAAATTGACCCACTGACCAATTTATATAATCGTCGTTTTTTTAATGAAAAGCTTGATGATATCCAAAATAAGCAAACCGAATATGCCATTATCTTGATTGATATTGATCATTTCAAAGAAATCAATGACTTATATGGACATCATTTTGGTGATGAAGCATTGTGTCAAGTTGCCAAATTATTATCATCTCACATTCGTCAGTCGGATATTGTGGCTCGTTATGGCGGTGAAGAATTTATTATTGCCTTACCTGAAACCTCTTTAAACATTGCTCAAGCACTTGCTGAACGCTGTCGATTGGCGATTCAAAACCAAGTGCTTGAATCCCTTGATCATCATTATGTTCAGCTGACCGCCAGTTTTGGTATTGCCACCTCCAGTGACGATGACAATATTAGTAAAATTATTCATCTGGCAGACAAAGCGCTATATCGGGCCAAACAGTCTGGGCGCAATCAAGTACAGCTCTACCGCGCTCAAATCAATGAAATAGCTTAGCAGTATTCAATAGATTAAACCTGACTGCGATATTGCTCTTCACATGCTACAAATCGAAATTCTGCTTGCGCTTCTGCTATCCATTGCTGTACAGCAGGGACGGCTAATATCTTATCGATATAACGTTGACTGTTTGCTGATACTGCAATGCCATAACCCATAAACCGCATCACAACTGGCGCATAAAAAGCATCGACAATAGTAAACTCATCACCACATAAAAAACTGTCAGGGTGTGGTCGCTCCGACCATAATTGTTCAATCCGTTTTACATCTTGCTGTAGTTTTAAATTTTCCTGCCAAAGCTGTGCACCAATATGCTTTAAATCAGCATCTAAATTCATATCACAACAACTACGCAAAGCCATAAAACTACTGTGCATTTCAGCGGACATCGATCTTGCGCGTGCACGTTGTTTTACATCTTGAGGCCACAATTGTTTTTCAGGAAACTTTTCTGCCAGATATTCACAAATCGCCAAAGAATCCCAAACTAAAAAGCCATCGTCTACTAAAGCTGGGACTTTGCCAGTTGGGCTTATCTTTAAAATACTTTGTTTAAATTGGCTGTCGAGGTCAAAGTGATCAAAAGGGATTAGGTGCTCTGTAAATGAAATATTAAAATGCTGAATTACTAACCAAGGACGCATCGACCAAGTCGAGTAATTTTTATCACCAATAAACAGTTCTAACATTTTAATACTCCTGTGTTTATTGCTTATTTTGAACTCAGCATACACAAGATAAGACTATTCTAAAAGCATTTCGAAAATTGCTCGCTTTAAAAACAAATCAAGGAGTAGATCAACTACTCCTTGACGATGTATCAGACTGAATTGATTAGAATAAGAATGCCACACCTAAACCAGCTTTATAACTACGGTCTCGCCCTTCCAAATCGACACCCACACTTCCATCAAGTTGGGTACGCTCATTAACCGCATAGATCAAACCAGAGCCTAGACCATACTTATAGTTTTGGCTTTCTGTTTTTGAATAGACAAACTCAGAGAACCCTGAAAGATTACCTGCAATTTTATAACCGACAGTAGGTACAGCGGTCACTGACCAATGACCATCTTGCACAGCATAGTTCATGGTGATTCCAGTATTGACCAAATCGTTATACTGATAATCTAATGATGTGCCGATGCTATAAATATCATCTTCTTCACTAAAACCATCATTGCCCGTTGCAATCAAGGCTTGAGCCAAAATCGCCATGGATAATTTATCATCATTTAAGTCGATGGCTTTTTTAATCCCAATAGAAACATCACCTAAGCCAGAGTCATCCTCTTTAATGCCTTTGTACTTGGTTTGTGTCCAAGCTGGACCCTGCCAGCCTAACTGTAACTCCATACTAGAGGTTAAACCGGTACGGAGCAGCATATCGCCATTGAGGGTTACAGTTTTTGCTTTTGCGCCATCTACTTTAGTTTCTGTATAGGTCGCACTTGGTAGACCTTGCTCCCAAGCCAATTTACCCACTGGCGTGATTCCTGTTCCAAAACCAGTTCCAGGACGATCAAAAGAAAATTCTGCTGCCATTGCGCTTATACTTAGACTCGAAGCAAGGGCTAATGTGATTCTATTTAAAATTGCCATATGAAGACTCAAAATTTACGATAATTCTTTGGACATTTTCGCACCGCGACTACGTAGTAACTCTAAAGATTCTTTCTCTTCAGGTAAAGCCTGAGACCAATCTATTTGATCAAATTCACAATCAAAGAACAAATCACTGATTGAAGATAAAATGGTCTTACCTTCTTCATCTTTGGTGTTCGGGTCAACCTTATGATCTAAAAGCTTATGAATTGCAGGTACACAGGCTGCGCTTGCTGCATCCCACAGTGGACCATAGCACTCTTCAGTGTCCCACAAATAAAAGTTTGCTTTGGCACTAATTAAAGCATCCAAAATATCTAAATGCGGTTGTAAATCTTGTGCTTTTTGTTCTGCCGTTAAAGGATGACCTGCTTCATAGGCATCACAAATTTTTTCCCACCATTTAAACAATCCATCTGACCAAATTGAAACAGCTGGTCCTTTTTCAGGTTCCATAAAGTTAGGATCAAATCCATCTGCAAGCAAACGTTTGACTTGAGCAAGGTCTAAATCTTCTAAAGCCTGTATAAAGACTTGTTGTTGTGCTGATAACATTTTGATCTCACTATTCTATTCCTATACAACATTATGACGAATATTTTTAAAATAGCTTTGAAAAATTTTAATCGTGTCGCTTTTATTTTATAAATGGCATTTATTGTTCATTTATGACAAAGAAGACAATCAAGGACTGTTTTAAAACCATAAAATTGAAGACCATAAAAAAGCCCCGAAGGGCTTTTTATCAGATCATGCTTCATCTGCATCAGCAAGTTCTAGTTTTCCACCTCGTGGATTTTCAATTTTTTCTAATACGTGCTCTAGGCTACGCTTTACGCGATCTATCGCACCGTGTAATGAAAGATCAATGTTTTTCGCTCGATGTTTTACCACGACTGGCTTCAAACCCGCTGCTTTGACCTCAATCATACACTGGATATCATCCGCCCCACCTTTGTCACCGTTCTCATCACTGATATGAACTGAAAACTGGGTAATACGTTCGCTATGACGTTGGAATTCTTGATTTAGCTCATCGCGTACGTAAGTAATTAAACGATCACTATTTCTAATATTTTTATCTGTACGGATTTCTATATTCATAAAAAACATCCTCTTTCTAATCAAAAAACGAGTGCAAAACTTATATTTTCGGCACACTTTGCGCCTGCTGTATAAGACAGCTTTTCACCTACAATAAATTGGAACCGTAACTCCTCTATTGCAAAGATGAACACTTTTAACGATCTGCAGATAGGTGTTCTTATACATTCAATATCAGGCCATATTGGAAAATATGCAAGTAGATTTTTAACTTTTTTATGAAAAGAATATGAAAAATGACATCTTGTTACGTTACTTTATAATTAAATGATTTAATTGATTTTTTAATGACTAATCCTGACTAAAAACATCAGCTATGTTTAATTCTTAAGCTTTTAATGGATATAAATTTTAAATCTTTGCTTTAAATATGCGACTCACGTTTTAAAACATTTCACCTCTTGATGTTTACATATTTATTTACGTTCCATCTAATTTTCGCTTTATTTTTATTTAAGAATCTGTATTCTTGAAGCGCTTTTCTTGGGGGAAAGGAAGAATTCATGAAACTTACACAAATTGCGGCTATCTGCGCAATCGCTTCAACTGCAACTTTGGCTCAAGCTGCGCCTGTTTGGCAAGATTTTAGTATTACTGGTCTTTATGGTGAAAACTATGAACTAACACCAGATGAGAAACAATCTACCATTACTTTTGAGTATGCTGCCAAACTTAAATACGGTGATTTCTTTGCCTTTGCTGACCGTACCAACAGTGATGGTCAGTCGGATACTTATTTTGAGGTTTCTCCACGTCTTAGCCTAGGTGCTGTTTCTGGGAAAAAACTTGAATTAGGCCCAATTAAAGACGTATTAATTGCGACCACTTGGGAAGGTGGTAAAGATATGAACAACTACCTATATGGTGTTGGTGTTGATTTAGCCATTCCTTATTTTCAATATGCGCAATTAAATTTCTACCGTGCCAATAATGAAATCCAAGAAGATGACTATCAATTGACGTTTACTTACGGAATTCCATTTAAAATTGCATCTGAAGAATTCCTTGTAGATGGTTTCCTAGATTGGTCAACTGCAGAAAAAGATCAAGTTGCTCACTCAAGCGAGTTGAACTGGACGACACAATGGAAATGGAATGCAGGTAAACACATTTCTCCAGATACGCGTCTATATCTTGGTGTTGAACACTCTGTATGGCACAACAAATACGGTGTTCCAGGCAAAGACGAAAATAATGTCAGCGCTTTAATCAAGTACCATTTCTAAGACTGAGCTAAACCTATTAATCAAAAAGCAAAACTTTGGTTTTGCTTTTTTTATTGCCCTTAAAAATAATTCTTTTTAGAATACCCCTATCAATTTTCCATTGACCTGTATCCATGAATTTTCAGATCCGCCCTGCTCAAGCTTCTGACCTAACTGAGATTATGCGTATTTATAATCATGAAATTGCAACAGGTTTAGCAACATGGAACAGCCAATTAAAGACTTTCGCAGATTACCAACAGTGGTTTATAGAATTACAACAACAGCAATTTCCGCTTTTTGTTGCTGAAGAAACAACGACTCATGCCATTGCAGGCTATGCCGATTATGCAAGCTTTAGAGCAATCAACGGTTATCTATATACAGTTGAGCACTCTGTTTATATCGACCCAGAATTTACTCGACAAGGGCTCGGCAAACGCTTAATGCTGAAATTGATTGAACATGCTCAACAGCACAATATCCACGTTATGGTTGCTGCAATTGACCACGAAAATACTGGTTCGATTTATCTACACCAACAACTCGGATTTAAACAAACAGGTTATATGCCACAAGTCGGACAAAAATTTGGGCAGTGGCGTGATTTGGTGTTGATGCAATTAAATTTTGATTAAAATAGAGCAGTATTTATACAGCATCCGTCGTAAATTTTTTTGTCGTTTTTTCAAAATCTGTTGTATAACCATAAACAATATTGCTGAACTTCAGAGCGAATATCGATGAATAAAATGATAATTAGTCTATTGGCACCATTTGCATTGATACTTAATACAGCAAGCCATGCTGCTGACTACGATGAACAAAATATAAAACAGGGTTGTGCCAAACTCAGTCAATATCGTAAATTGGGACAAAAATTTTACGACCAGAAAAACTATAAAAAAGCGCTTGATCAGTTTCAAAGACAAGCATCTTGGAGTGCTTTTTGTCAGTCTGTGGGTGAAGAAGAAGCTGATATTCGGGTTTCAGATAATGACATCGACATTGCCAATAATAATGTGGGTTTAACGTATAGCAAACTCAATCAACCCTTATGGGCAAGAGCGTGGTTTCAAATTAAACCCACAAAAACCAGTCAATTTAATTTAAAAAAGTTAGTAACACCAAAACCAAACAATGACTTAACAGGAGAATATGCCAGTTATGCAGGTTTTGGCGAATGGAACAATATCACCATTAAAAAACGTGATCAGAAATATCTTATTCAATTCACTGGTCTATGGATGGGTGCTCGAAGCCTAATTTATGGTCCAAATATTGGTGAATTTGAAACAGAAATGCCACTTCATGCCAAGAAAGCAAGCTATCGTTTTGAAAATTGTCAAATTGACATCAATTTCACTTATAACGCCTCTTTAGGCAATTTTATTAAAGTGAAAGAATTAAATGAACAAGCCGATTGTGGCTTTGGTATGAATGTTTCATCAACAGGCTATTATCAGAAAGTTGAGCCTCAATAAAATTTTGATTCGGAATTCAAAATAGTTTAGTTTGTTGCATTATATGCTTTAATATCCTTTACTTAATACATAATAATTGGGTGAAAAATGGCAAAATTTCTAAATACGAGCGGTACAAATTTTTTCTTAGAAGAATTGATAAAAAATGCAAAAGAAAGACTGATTTTAATTAGCCCTTATCTTCGGCTTAATGACCGTATCAAAGAATTATTAGAGGATAAAAATCGTTTAAAAATTGATATTCGGATCATTTATGGGAAAAGCGATTTACATCCTGATGAAATTAAATGGATGCAAAAATTAGATTATGTTCGAGTAAGTTTCTGCAAAAATCTTCATGCTAAATGTTATTTAAATGAAACAAGTTGCATTATTTCCAGCTTAAATTTATATGAATTTAGCCAAGTAAATAATAATGAAATGGGGATCTTAATCAATAAAGAAGATGATACTGACGTCTATAAAGATGCCTATGAAGAAGCTCAACGTATCATTCGTATTAGCGATGAGGTTCGAATTTCTCTTGATGAAGTAAAAACAGAAGAAGTGGAAGATAATTCAAAAGAGCTATTAGAGAATTCGAGTAAATTAACTTCCTCAAAACTTGCTGCTAAACATAAGCTTAAAACGCCTGAATTATTAGATAAACTTGTAGCAAAAGGTTTTTTAACTTTAAACGATGGCGGTAAACATTATTTGACTGAACAAGGTAAAACTGTGGGTGGAGAATTCAGATCAAGCCAATATGGTGGTTATTTTCTGTGGAATGAAAATACAGAAATCTAGACTATTTTCATGTGTATTTGTTTAGCCTTAATCGAATACAAGGGTTGAAAAGAATGAAGTTCTCACTATTCATTTTATAAGTTGAGAGCTTCATTCCTCATTAACCATCAAATCGCCACTAAATCTCGAATCCCCTTTTCAGGCATTTCTTCACCGATGCCTTGTGCAACCACTTGACCACGTGCCATCACGGTATAGTTATCGGCCAGCTCCTCGGCAAAATCATAGAATTGCTCTACAAGTACAATCGCCATTTCGCCACCATCTGCCAATTTTCGAATCACTCGACCAATATCTTTAATAATCGAAGGCTGAATTCCTTCGGTCGGCTCATCTAAAATCAAAACTTTCGGCTCCGATGCTAAAGCACGTGCAATGGCTAATTGCTGTTGCTGCCCACCAGACAAATCTCCTCCACGGCGATGTTTCATTTCGTCTAAGACAGGAAAAATTTCATATAAATGCTCAGGAACTTTACGGGTTTTTGCGCCTGAAAACTTCGCCATGCCGATCAAAATATTTTCCTCTACAGTCAGGGTTGAGAAAATATCTCGCCCTTGCGGAACATAGGCCAAACCCGCGCGTACACGCTGTTCAGGGCTCATTTTAGCAATGTCTTTACCATCCAATAAGATTTGCCCAGACTTAATCGGTAAAATTCCCATCAAACATTTTAATAAGGTGGTTTTACCCACACCATTCCGTCCTAAAACCACAGAACACTCACCAATCGGCGCAGTTAAAGTCACATCACGGAGAATGTGACTGCCCCCATAAAATTGATTGACGTCTTTTATTTCTAGCATATTGCTCCCCTTAACGTCCTAAATACTTTTCAATCACATCTTCATTGGCTTGTACTTCCGCCAAGGTTCCTTCGGCTAGAATGGCACCTTGTGCCAGAACCGTAACTTTCTCACTAATGGTGTCGATAAAGCTCATATCGTGCTCAACCACAACCAAGGTATGATTCTTTTTTAATTCCAAACATAACTCTGCTGTCCGTTCAGTTTCAGCATCGGTCATTCCCGCTACAGGCTCATCCAACAAGATCAGTTTAGGTCGTTGCATCAACAGCATGCCAATTTCAAGCCACTGCTTTTGTCCATGTGATAACAATCCCGCAGGCTTTTGAATAAACTCTTGTAAACGAATCTGTTGCAAAGATTCATCCAAAGCCAACTGTGCATCGGGACTTAACTTGCTAAAAAAACTTTTTTTCACGGTTTTGTTTTTTGGCGCAGCAAGGAGCAGATTTTCCATCACGGTAAAATTTTCAAATACAGTCGGTTTTTGAAACTTACGACCGATACCCGCTTCTGCAATTTGTTCAGTACTCATTTTGGCAAGATCATAGTTTTGACCAAAAAAGGCAGAACCTTCGGTAGGGCGTGTTTTACCGGTGATGACATCCATCAATGTGGTTTTTCCCGCACCATTTGGTCCAATAATGCAGCGCAACTCCCCTTCTTCAATGTAAAGAGACAAATCATTTAAAGCCCGGAAAGAATCAAACCATACACTGACTTTTTCTAAGTAAAGTGCAATACCATGGCTGAAATCGGCACCTTCAGCTTTAGGACGACCATAGCCCTCACCGATTTGACCACCATGTTGCGAATTTAAGCCCAAATCTGACAATAGCTCTGACATTAGTGATCCTCCTTTTTAAAGCGCTCAAGCAATCCAATCACCCCTTTAGGGAGGAAGATGGTTACAACGATAAATAATGCACCAAGGATCAATAACCATATTTCAGGATATGCAACGGTAAAATAGGTTTTAACTCCATTGATCAGACCTGCACCTAGAATTGGGCCAATCAATGTGCCACGACCACCTGCTGCAACCCAAACCGCCATTTCAATCGAATTCACAGGATTCATTTCGCTTGGATTAATGATGCCTGCTTGTGGGACATACAATGCACCTGCAATTCCGGCAATCACCGCTGAAAGGACCCATGCCGACAGTTTGTACCACAGGGTACGATAGCCTAAATATTGCAACCGGTTTTCACTATCACGGATTGCCCCCAACACTCGACCATAAGGCTTATTCATTAAACTACGTAAGCCGATAAAGCTCAGTAACAACACTAAGGCAGTAAGGAAACATAATGTTGCTCGCATAGAAGCAGAGGTAATATCCATCCCAAGAATAGTTTTAAATCCAGTAAAGCCATTGTTCCCGCCAAAACCTGTTTCATTGCGGAAGAACAACAGTGCTGCAGCAAAAGTCATGGCTTGGGTGATAATCGAAAAGTACACACCTTTAATTTTGGAACGGAAGGCAAAGAATCCAAAGATAAAGGCAATCACGCCTGGTACCAAAATCACCAAAGCCAAAGCCCATAAGAAATGCTGGGTTCCGACCCAATACCAAGGCAGCTCAGTCCAACTCAGAAAGCGCATAAAGTCAGGTAATTGCTCGCCTGCTGACTCTCGCATCAGGTACATACCAAAAGCATAACCACCCAAAGCAAAATATAACCCATGCCCCAGACTTAGAATGCCGGCATAACCCCAGACCAGATCCAAAGCCAATGCAACCAAGGCGAGACACATGATTTTACCAATCAAAGTCACCCAGTATGCTGAGAGGTGTAAGGCTGAATCTTGTGGTAACACATGAAACCACGGCAGAATCAGCATCACAGCGAAACATACAGCAATGGCGATTGCACTATAGGGTTTATCTGAAAGTAATGATGTGATTTTCATAGGCTTACTCCACAAAACGACCTTTGATAGCGAATAAACCTTGTGGGCGTTTTTGAATAAACAGAATCACAAGAACCAAGAGAATAATTTTGGCGAGCACTGCGCCCATACCAATTTCGAGAATTGTTCCACTCACGCCTAAACCTAATGCGGCAAGCACAGCACCCCAAACCTGACCAACACCACCGACTACAACCACAAGGAAAGCATCAATAATATAGTTTTGCCCTAGGTCAGGCCCGACATTGCCAACTTGTGCCAAGGCACAGCCTGCTAAGCCTGCAAGTCCTGAACCCAGACCAAAGGCCATCATATCGATTCGGGCAGAACGGATACCGACAGCACGTGCCATCTGACGGTTTTGCGTGACTGCACGGACGAATAGACCAAATCGGGTTTTATTGAGCAAGTAAACCAGTAAAAGTAATACAGCGATGGTGAAGACGATGATCGCGATACGGTTATAGGGCAGCATCAAACTAGGTGTAAGCGAAATCCCGCCTGAAAGCCATGAAATATTTGATACTTCCACATTCTGCGCACCAAAAATCATCCGGACCAATTGCATCAAAATAAGGCTGACACCAAAGGTCGCCAACAAGGTTTCTAACTGACGGCCATACAACGGGCGAATCACGGTTCGTTCTATCAACATGCCAATCAAAGCACTGACTAAAAACGCTGCTGGAATTGCTGCAATCAGGTACCAATCGACATAAGCACCCAAATGGGTTTTAAAGAAACTTTGCACCACATAAGTGGTATAAGCACCGATCATGATCAACTCGCCATGTGCCATATTGATCACACCGAGTAAGCCATAAGTAATCGCCAGCCCTAATGCTGCGAGCAATAAAATACTTGCGGTACTGAGGCCTGAAAAAACATGCCCTGTCCATTCACTGGCTTGAATGCGGGTTTTAATACTACTTTGCGCACTGACCAATGCAGCCTTTAATTCTGGATTTAAGTTTGGCTGTGTTAGCGCTTGTTCGATGATCGCCAAAACATCAGGACGACTAGAATCTTTTAGGGTTTTAACCGCTTGAATTTTGGTGAGCGTATCTGGACTATTAAAATCAATTCGTGCTTTTAACTGGGCTAAACGTGCCTTCACTTTATTATTTTTTTCATTGAGATAAAGTTGGTTGATGACCTTAATATCCAGTTCATCTAAATTATTTTCCAAAATATCAATCGCAGCCAATCGCTGTGATGCATCTGGGGACTGTAACTTGATCTTCGCCTGACCAAAGCTCAAAGCTTTATGTAAAGTGTTGACCAGCGTCACTTGATTTAAATCACCTGGCCAATCAGTAATTGCCTGTTCATCTGGATAACTGAACAGTTTATCGCCAGCTTTCATGATGTAGGTATTTCCCGAACTGTCGGTATAAAGCTCGTCGTTTTCGACATAGGCCACCAGCTTATCAAGCTCGTCTATACTTGCTGGCCATTGATTCAGCATCGCTCGACGCTTTGCAAAATCTGCACGTACAAATTTTTGAATGGCGTCATCATGACTTGCCGCTGGCTGAGCGGATGACGATTGCGCACTATGCACAGATTCAGCAAAAATCTGTTGAATAAGAAATAATTGAGAGATCGTAAAAAAAAGTGCTGCGAGTTTCAGTCTAAGTGACATGTGCAACTCCCCCTATTTTTGTTTAAATACAATGACCTTTAAAGTTGAGTCATCAGTTAAGCCCACTATGCATATAGCGGGCTTTTGGGGTCGTAAAGTCTTTATTTAGGAATGTACGGGCTCCATGGTTCCGCTTTGATCGGTTGAGGGCTCTTGTAAACCACATCAAATTGCCCATCACCACGAATTTGTCCAATCATCACAGGCTTATGCAAGTGATGATTAGTAGCATCCATACTTAAGGTATAGCCAGACGGTGCTTTAAAGCTTTGACCCGCCATCGCTTCACGGACTTTATCTACATCCGTTGTTCCCGCTTTTTCAACGGCTTGTTTCCACATATTGATGCCAACGTAGGTGGCTTCCATTGGGTCATTGGTCACCAATTTACTGGCATTGGGTAGCTTATATTCCACTGCGTATTGCTTCATCTTATTGACGAATTCGGTATTCACTGGATTCTTCACAGACATGAAGTAGTTCCAAGATGCCAAATGCCCGACCAGTGGTTTGGTGTCGATCCCGCGTAATTCTTCTTCACCGACTGAAAAGGCCATCACAGGAATATCCGAAGCTTTTATGCCTTGGTTACCCAATTCACGATAGAACGGTACGTTAGAATCGCCATTGATGGTGGAAATAACCGCGGTCTTTTTACCCGCAGCGAATTTCTTAATATTGCCGACGATGGTTTGATAATTACTGTGTCCAAATGGTGTGTATTCTTCCATGATGTCTGCATCGGCAACACCTTTAGACTTTAAGAATGCACGTAAAATTTTGTTGGTGGTTCGCGGGTAAACATAGTCGGTACCTAATAGGACAAAACGTTGCGCCTTACCTCCCTCTTCACCCATTAAATATTCAACAGCAGGAATCGCTTGTTGGTTAGGTGCTGCACCTGTATAGAAAATATTTTTAGACTGTTCTTGGCCTTCGTATTGCACTGGATAGAACAACAGACCATTGAGCTCCTCTACAACTGGTAACACTGATTTACGAGAAACTGAAGTCCAGCAGCCAAAAATGACAGCGACTTTATCCTGAGTTATTAACTGGCGGGCTTTTTCAGCAAATAATGGCCAGTCTGATGCAGGATCGACGACAACGGGCTCAAGCTTTTTCCCCATCACCCCACCTTTGGCATTAATTTCATTGATTGCCATCAGTGCCGTATCTTTAAGCGACGTTTCAGAGATTGCCATGGTTCCAGACAATGAATGCAAGATGCCCACTTTAATTGTGTCACCGCCTGTAGCAGTTGCCGATTTATTTTCTGCTGCGGGTTTCGCTTCTGTTTTATCTGCGGGTTTTGAGCAAGCCGTCAGCGCAATGCTCCCCATCATTGCCACAGCGAGAAGTGTTTTTGAAAACATTTTTTGTTGGAACATCATCTTTTTCTCTCCAAACCTTTTGGTGCATTTTTGAATGCGCGATTTTGCTTTTACCTGACAGGCTTAATTCAATTTTTATGCCAAGTGGAGAATTTGTGATTTTATCGTTGAATATTTTTCCTAATAAAAAATAATAAAATCAAAATATTAGCTGCTATTATTTTTATATAAGTTGAAGATACATTGATAGGCATTAAATGCCTTTCCATCACTGGATATAGCCAGCACTTAGCAAGTAAAAATGCGAGATTAAAAGCCACACTGGTCAAATTAAGTGCAATTTTTTTTGTTTAAAATGAGCGATGAGAGTGCAAAAAATTTACCCAAAATTAAATTTTTAGGGCTTTCGGGATAAATTTTGCTTTACAGCACCAAACGATTTTTGACGGGATAATCCAATCCCTGAGATGTATGGCGTAGAGGCAAAAGAATAGGAGAAAAAATAGAAAGATAATGCAGAAATTATTTGTACTACGAAGAATGTAATTCTGTTTGCATCAATGCGATGTTTCAGAGGTATCAAAAAAAATGATGCTCTGAGGCATCATTTTTTAAATATTAATGAGTTCAGCAATCAAACACTCAAATCAGCTAAATTACCTTTTTGCTCTAACCAGTCTTTACGATCACCTGACCTTTTTTTAGCAAGTAATTTGTCCAGTAAGCCTGTTGTGTGATGCGTGTCGTCCAAATCCAACTGCACCAAACGGCGCGTATTTGGATCTAAGGTGGTTTCACGCAATTGACTGGCGTTCATTTCACCCAAACCTTTAAATCGCGTAATTTGCGGGTTTTTAGATTTAACTCTCTTTAAGATAGCTTCTAACTCTTCGTTATCAAGCGCGTAATAAACATCTTTGGCATCATCGATACGGAACAATGGTGGCATTGCAACATATAGGTGCCCAGCATCGACCATTGCAGGGAAATGCTTGACGAAGAGTGCACAAAGCAAGGTCGCGATATGTAAACCATCTGAATCGGCATCGGCAAGAATACAAATTTTGCCATAACGTAATTCGGAAAGATCATCACTGCCCGGATCTACACCGATTGCAATCGCAATATTATGCACTTCTTGAGAGGCCAACACCTCGTCAGAAGAAACTTCCCAAGTATTTAAAATTTTCCCACGAATCGGCATGATCGCTTGGAAGTTTTTATCACGGGCTTGTTTTGCTGAACCACCCGCAGAGTCACCTTCGACAATAAACAGTTCTGATTCTTCAAGGGTATGACCCACACAATCTGATAGTTTTCCGGGCAAGGTAGGGCCGGCAACAATCTTTTTACGTTCAACTTTTTTGGCTGCTTTTAAACGGCGACCCGCTTTCGCAATCACAATCTCAGCCAATTGCATGGCCACTTCAGAGTTTTGATTTAGCCAGAGTGCAAAAGCATCTTTGGCAATATTTAAAACAATGTTAGACGCTTCTCGGCTTGAAAGACGTTCTTTGGTTTGTCCTGAGAATTGTGGTTCTTGGAATTTAAGCGACAGAATATAATTGACCCCGTCCCAAACATCTTCAGCAGACAATTTGAGATTACGTGGCAACAAGTTACGTAACTCACAAAACTCACGCATAGCATCGGTAACACCTGAGCGTAACCCGTTTACATGGGTTCCCCCTTGTGCTGTCGGGATCAAATTCACATAACTTTCCTGAATTTGTTCGCCACCCTCAGCATTCCAGCAAATTGCAAACTCAGCACTGGCACGTTCAGCTTCACCCGTTGCAACAAAGGCAGGGTCTGGAATGATTTCGCGATCTTGTAATTCATCCATCAAATAGTCAACGAGACCATTTTCAAACTGCCATTCAATTTTTTCGTCATTAATCTGGTCAATATAATTAATTTGTAGACCAGCAGCCAATACAGCTTTGGCTTTGAGATTATGTTTTAACGCTTTTAAAGCAAATTTAGGAGAGTCAAAATATTTCGCTTCTGGCCAAAAATGTACTGTTGTCCCCGTAGCACGTTTTGGCGCTTTGCCTTCCAAAACCTCTAAAGGCGCAACAGGTTCACCATGTTCAAACGCCATTTTATAAAGATTGCCGTGGCGTTGAACTTCAACTTCAACACGATCGGACAAGGCATTGACCACGGAAATCCCAACACCATGCAAACCACCCGAAAACTGATAGTTATCGGTGCTAAATTTACCGCCTGCATGTAGTTTCGTTAGGATAATTTCAATCCCGCTTTGTCCGTATTCAGGATGAATATCGACTGGCATACCACGCCCATTGTCTTCGACCGACAACGAACCATCTTTATATACTGTGACAGTAATTTTATTGGCATGTCCTGCAAGTGCCTCATCGACAGCATTATCAATTACTTCTTGCGCCAAATGGTTTGGACGAGTGGTATCGGTATACATACCTGGACGACGACGTACAGGATCTAGACCAGATAATACTTCAAGTGATTGGGCCGTATATTGAGACACGTTGAGTTTTTTCCTTTTATTTTACGGAGTATGATAAAAATTCCAGAATCATGGGTATTTTATCTGCAAAATCTTCCATCGCATGATTACCGTGCATTTCTGTCATGATCAATGATGTGTGTGGAGCTGCACTATAATACCGTTCAGCGTCACGATAATCTAAAACTTCATCACCTTGTTGCAATAAGACCAGTATTTTGTCTGCATCTTGTACAAATGGCACGGCAATCGCTTCCAAGTAGTCAAGTTGTAAACGATCTAAAGTCCATTGTTCATTGATCTTATAGGGAATCTGTTCAATTCCAAATAAGTTACTGAACAATTGCCATGGTCGCATAGCTGGATTAATTAAAACAGCAGGCACACCATATTTTGCGACCAATTGTGTCGCATAAAAGCCACCAAAGCTACTCCCCACCAGTGCAACATCAGGCAATTTTTCAATGAGCGCTGAAATTTGATCTAAAACCAGTTGCGGATGCTGGTTTAAATCAGGCAAATGCACACTATACGATGAATAGCATCGACAATAATCATCTAATTGTTGCCCTTTTATTGATAAAGGACTACTTTTAAAACCATGTAAATAAATAATATTCATTGAAAATAGTTTGCTTTTTTACCACCAATGTTTTAATTTTTAATGTGATTCAAATCACATTATTGTTTTAATTTGTATATGTCGGGATATTGTCCGACAAAAAACTAAAACTTAATCGCAATTATCGGTATTTTAAATAGCGTTCAGGATGAACAAGATAAGATGATTGCCTAGGGATTTATACATTGATCTACAGCAAAAATAAAGTCTTTGTTCCAGATCAATATGGATGAGGAAATAACAATGCCAAGCTTAACCCCTTTACACGAAACCTATTGTAAGTGGGATCGTTCGCCTCCAAGTCAGGCCGATGTATTAGAAGGTTTAGCGCAGTTAGTGAGTACACCACTCAGTGGCATGGTTCAAGACTTTATCCAGTCGATTCAACGTGAAATGTTGCTGAGTATTTTTGGCTTAAGTAAACAAAAAGCCAAACGATTCCAATCCCGTCCAATTGTCGATAAATTCTATCAATTTGGTTATCACGCATTGCAAAATTATGGTAGCCACCTGATTGCCCCAATTTTACGTAAAACCATTGAACGTTTTCCAAATTTACATGATAAGCCATTGACCTCTCATATGACTTTTTTGGTCAGTGTTTTAAATGGGGTGTTGGGTGATTATTTATTGGCAACCCATAATCCGCTCGCACTGTCACCTGTGCTCTATGATCATTATGGTTCATTACAGCAAGGTGATTTGGCTGGCCGTGTGGTGATTTTCTCTCACGGTTTATGTATGAATTATCAAGACTGGACCAATCGTAACAATGGCGGTATTGGTGAGAAACTCTTGGCGCAACGTGACCACAACACCATGTTGTATTTTCACTACAATACGGGACGCAGAATTTCAGCCAATGGACGTTCATTGGCAAATCTTTTAGAAGATTTAATCAAACGTAACCCTCGCATTACCAGCATTGATTTAATTGGGCACAGTATGGGTGGCTTGGTTTCTCGCAGTGCGCTGTTCTATGGTAAACAAAACATGCATCAGTGGTTCCACATGGTTGAGAATCTGGTTTGTATTGGTTCTCCGCATCATGGTGCGCTATTAGAACGTTTCGGATTTGCCATGCAAGAGAAAGTGGGTAATTTCCCGATTGTTAAAATGATCAGCCATATCGTCAATATCCGCAGTAATGGCATCTTAGACTTGCGTTATGGAAGTGTTCGAGATGATGATTGGGAGCATAACAATGCCCGTATTGGTTTGATGGATGACAACCGTAAACCAGCTCCGCTACCGTCGCATATCAATACCTTTTTAATTGCAGGTACCTTGGAGTTTGAAAACCGCAAAAACCGCACCTTAAAAGTGATTGGCGACTATCTGGTCAGTGTTAAAAGTGCCTTGGGTGAACACCCGAACCCACGTTTCCAGTTGAAATTACCTGAATCGCATAAAGCTGTGTTTTATGGCTTAAACCATCTTGAGATTCAATATCATCCTTTGGTTTCGGAACAGATTGCCAAATGGTTTTATCCGCACCATGATGAATTGGCAGAAGAACAAATTCGCAAATATTTGATTAAATTAGAAAGTATGCAAGGGATTGTTGAAACTTAATTGCAAAAAAGCTGATCTTCAATCCACTTTTTTCTGCTATTTCACTTCAATTTGATAAGACTTGTTCTGCTGAGGATCAATCATCTCACCATATTCATCAAAGTTTGATTTTTCTGCACATTGGGTATCGATCAATAAGCGTTGATTTTTTACAATAAAGCCTTGTTTTAATTCACAAGTCCAAGCTTTATTATAAAATTTTTGGCTGAGCTTTTTGCCTGTTAAATCAAATTGCGTCACCTCAATCAGCGACTGGGCAAGCGTTCTAGCAGGATGGCTCTGCGACACAGACAATACGTAGTATCTGCCGCCATGTAACTGACAGTCTTCAATTCGACTTGAAAAATAATCTGGATCGACAATAAATTTTTTAAATGGCTGAGCGCCCAATTTGATATAGGAAACATCGGCTGGAATAGTGTCATCAAACTTAGATTTAAACTGACAAGACACATCTTTACTGACCACATTGTTGGCTGGTTTTGCAGAGACTTGTGTTGTAGCCAAGCAGACCAGTATGCCGATCCCGGCTAAATTTATTTTATGATTCATGATTTTGCTTGATTTATAAATAATTGAAGTTTATATGAAAAAAGAGCCAGTTTAGACTGGCTCTTAATGTTTTTAAATTAGTACTTTCTAAACAACTGCCACAGACTGATCAATGCCAATACACTGAAAAACAGTAATGACCAAACAGGTAAAGACTGTCCTAAGAAAGTCCAATCAACCATGGCACATTCGCCAGAACCCTTAAGCACATTTTCAAACACAGCCTTTAAAGGCAAAGTGTTGACCCAATAGTCCAGACCGGGTCCACAACTTGGGACCTGATCTTTGGGTAGGTTCTGTAGCCACACATGACGAGCAGCAACACCAACTGACCAAGAAATCGCAGCTAAACCCAAAACGCTATAAATGCGCTTAAATACATTTGTTTTTGGGTTATGCAAAAAGGCAATCAATGAAATTAGCCCTAGACCAATCAATCCAATACGTTGAAATACGCACAGTGGACATGGCTCAAGCCCTTGTACATGCTCTAAATAGAGCGCAAACGACATACCAATCACACTTGCCAAAAATAAAAGACCACTTACGAAGCGATAACTACGCCATTGCATGGAACTTCCTCATTATCTAATTAATGCTTTATCTAAATTTACTCAGATAATCCTCGAAACTTATACTTGTATTTTGTTCAAGTTGCTGTTGTTCTGCGAGAGATGTTCGAGTAAGCCCCTCAAAATACGCTAAAGTTTCCGGACTTAATACATGTTGTTCGTAACTTTGGATATGTTGATTGGCCATATAGCCACCAAAATTCCATGTACCACCTTGCTCTACAGTATCGGCAATCACATGCGCTGATAGTGTTTCATCCACATCATCAATACGTGTTTGCATCACCGTCAATGCTTGACGATATAAATCTGTTGCATAGGATTGGTTGAGTAGATCTGCAAGTGGTTGCATGGCGGTGACATGCTGTTGAATCCACTCAAGTAATGGATATTCAACACCCGCTTCAATGATTTTCGCATTTGGCGCACGACCACGATTGACCACTTCAGCCTGATTTTGCTCAATAATATCTTGTTCTTCATCCCATAAATCTGGGCTTTCTTTAAGCAAGCAATACAACGCAACCACTTCCAAGAAGCCTGCTGTATCCTCATCGATGCCAATCGCACTGTATGGATTTACATCTACCGCGCGTAACTCAACATAGCCAATCCCACGATTTGACAAGGCCTGAGAAGGCGTTTCCCCTGCTTGTGGCACTTGTTTTGGACGGACTAAGCTGTAGTATTCATTTTCAATTTGTAAGACGTGATCATTAATTTGAATCGGCTGACCATTGGCATCGTTTAAACCTAAATGACTAAACTGTGCATAAGGTGAATTGACTGCTTTTTGTAATTCAGCCACATAACTTTCTAAATTATTGTAATGAATACCCAATTGTTTTTGTGCAGAATTTTGATAACCAAAACGCCCCATACGCAATGCTGTGGCATAAGGTAGAAATAATGTGCCTTTGATTAAAGGCAACAATTGATGCTCACGCCCTGTCATAAAGCATTTACAGACTGAAGGGCTGGCACCTACCAAATACATCACGAGAGGAGTTAAACGAATAAAGTTACGGATTAATCCAAGATAACGATGACTGCGATAATCTTGCAGGCTTAATGCTTTAAGCGCTTCATTGCTTTCGTGTTGTTGTAATTGTTCAAATAACGCATCTGGGAAAGACACATTATAATGCACACCCGAAATCGTCTGCATACGGCGCCCATAACGAATGCCGAGACCATGACGATATAAGGTTTTGAATTGACCAATATTGGATGTGCCATATTGCGCCAAACGGATATTTTCTTCTTTGTCATCCAGCATACATGGCATGGACAAAGTCCATAGCTTTTCATCATTTTCTAAATGACGATGCACAACAGCATGTACATCGGTTAAAAAGCTTAATGCTTCAGGAATGCTTTCTTTGGGAGGTGTAATAAACTCCATCAAAGCTTCTGAATAATCTGTGGTGATATGCGGATGTGTTAGGGCTGAGCCTAAAGACTGAGGATGATCAGCCTGTGATAAAAAGCCATTACTTTGCATACGCAGGCTTTCACGTTCGATGCCACGTAACATGCCTCTGAATAAGGTAGAATCCACCCAATTTGGTACTAAAGATTGGGAAATCGTTTCGGGTTGACTCATACTTACTCGCTTATCTTAAAGAATTTTTTAAAATAAAATGTTTTGATGCGCGCAGTATAACGTTATTTATCGATATACACGTATAAGCATCGTTGTTTTAAATGAATTATTCACTTTATTTCGGAAAAGTTTTTAACACAAACTACCTCTACAAGACATCTAAAATTTGTGATTTTATAGAAAAATTACCACTAAAGAATTGTAACTACTATGAATTATCAAGAAATTATCGATTTTTGGTTTAGTGAAGAAACTCAACCATTTTGGTTCGCAAAAAGTGACGCATTCGATCAAACTTTGCACCAAAGATTTGCACATACCTTGGATCAAGCCAAACATTGTGAGCTATGGACTTGGCGTGCCACAGCAGAAGGTCGCTTGGCTGAAATTATTGTTTTAGATCAATTCTCGCGTAATTTGTATCGAGATCATGCTGAATCTTTTGCACAAGATGCCTTGGCACTTGCGCTAGCACAAGAAGCAATTCAGCTAAATTTAGATCAACAATTAAGCCCCGAACAGCGTTCATTCCTGTATATGCCATTTATGCATAGTGAATCAAAAATTATCCATATCCAAGCTTTACAGCTTTTTGAAGAGTTGGGCAATCCTCTCAATTTAGATTTTGAGAAAAAGCATAAAGTGATTATTGATCGTTTTGGGCGTTATCCTCACCGTAATCAAATTTTAGGGCGAAGCTCAACGGCAGAAGAAATTGAATTTTTAAAACAACCAAATAGTCATTTTTAATCCTATTTATTTTTATCTAAACAGCTTATGCAGAAACATTTTGCATAAGCTGTTTGACCCGCGCATCAAAGCATGCTGATTCATCAGCAGCAGCAAGCGTTAGAAAACATAGCTGTGTTTAATAATGGTATTTTCAATCATTTCAGCATGTATGGACTTTAACTGCTGTTCATGCGAGTCAAAACTTGGAAAGAGTGGTATGCCCTTTCCAAGAAGAACAGGCATGATAAAAACCTCTAAGGTATTGAGCAGCTTCTGTTCAATAAAAGTATTCTGCAATTGCGTTCCACCGACAATCCAGACATTGCCGTTATAATTCTGTTTGAGGTGCTCAACAAGTTCATCCACAGCTAAGTTCCACCGCGAAAGCGAGGCATGAGTTAAAGCTAAATCAGGATTAGAAGTGACGATAAATCCTTTCTGGTTTGGATAGGGCCACGCCTCAGCAAAAGAACAAATCACTTCATAGGTTTTACGCCCCATAATCACGATATCGATATCTTGGATAAAATCATCATATCCACAGTCAATACTTTGAAATGGCGCTAAAAAGGCTACAGAACCATCTGGTGTTGCGATATAGCCATCTGCACTTGTTGCAATATAACCTTTAATTTGAATACTCATTTAACCCTCTCTCAACAGCCTTCACTCTCAACAGTCTTTATTTTTTTATCATGGATCAAATACGCATAATATAGGGCTTATTGTTTAAATTTTACGTGAACAGTCATTTATCTTGTTGAGTATCATTTTGAATTAACAAAATTCTTCTTGAAATTCATTGTCAGTCCATCAATTTAGAACAATATACTGAGGATTATAAATTCATTAAATTCCATCCAGAAGAATGGAAAGGAGAGACACATGAACAAAGTACTCATTGGTCTAACTATTGCAGCGGCGCTCACCATCACAGGTTGTGCGACAACACCAAGCAAACCACGTACCTTTGACCAACTTGGGCAATACACTACGGTTCCACTTAACGATCATAGCTATCGCATCAGCTTCCAAGGCAATAGCAATATGAGTTTTGGAACAGCTGAAGAAATTAACCTTGTTAAAGCCGCACAAACAACGCTTTTAAATGGGTTTACTTACTTCAAGGTTTTAGATGACCCAAGTAATCGCACTCAGCAACCACCTCGTAAAGCGGTAGTTTACCCATCATCAAACTACTATCCATATGGTTGGGGCTATCGTCGCCATCCTGTGTTCTGGAATGACCCATTTTATGATATGCCACAAGTGGTGACCATTGACCCTGTGCAAATTTCCTATACGATAGAATGTTATAAAGATAAAAAGTCATCGCCAAATGATGCATTTGACGCTCGTCTGATTTTGCAATCTTTAGGACAAAAATATGGTGTTAGTCCGACAGGACAAGTACTGCAACCACAGCCTGATGCGGTAACATCAACGAAATAAAAATGCAGAAATCTATTTAGGAAAATGAATGAGCGGAATTGAACAAAGTGAAGTTCTCAATGAAATTCCAAACTTAGATCGAAGCAAACGCTTTGCGACCATCGCATTGGTGGTGGCTGTTGTCGCATGGTTTGCTTTGATCATTTCCGCCAAACTGATGCCTGAGTATGCTTGGTTTATTCATATTCTCATGCTGGGTGCTGAAGCTGGCGTGGTCGGTGGCTTAGCCGATTGGTATGCGATTACCGTGTTGTTTCGTAATCCCTTTGGGAAAATCCCCATTCCTAAATTTCTAAAAGATCACACCGAAATCATTCCACGTAATAAAGCACGTATTGCGGAATCAATGGGTAAATTTGTCCAAGAAAATTTTCTATCTCCACAAATTGTTGAACGTAGTTTAAAAAGTATTGATCTTAGTTTTGCTGTCGGTCAATGGCTGGCCAATCCTAAAAATAACGGTCAAGTGGTGGATGTGATTCAGCAAACGGTTCCAAAAATTTTCGAATTTGTCGGGCAAGACCAAATTGGACGCTTTATTCAAAACAACAGTGTGCAATGGGTTCGAAATACTCGAATGAACCAATTGGCAAGTGAAATGCTGCGTGCAGTTTTAGAAAATGATTTCCATCAAGATGTATTACAACGTGGACTGGATATTGCCCATGAATGGATGATGACCCATCCTGAAAAAACCCGTGAAATTACCCAAACTATGTTTAAAGAGCTTGGTGTTTCACGCCTTGCCAAAGGTGCCAGCTGGATTGGGATTGATGTTGAGCAACGGACCATTGATTCAGTGATTGAAAAAGTGGAATCCATGCTTGCTGATCAGGAGCATCCTATTCGTCAAAAAATTGAAGAAGCTGCACATGAGCTTATGTTGCAATTGGCGGATAACAATAGTCATGCCAGCATAAGCTTAAATGAAACCAAGAATGCCCTGTTAGACAGCGAACCAGTACTCAACTTTATTACTGGTGCTGTGGTGATTTTATGTGATGCGGTTAAATCTGACTTGCTTAAAGCAGACTCGGGTATTGCCATGAATTTACGTATCGCCATTCAGCAGCTCGGTGAAAACTTGATGCAAAATCAGTCTGTACGTGAATTGCTGAATGATCGAATCAGCGGAATTGCCATCAATTTAAGTGACCAATATAGTGAGAAAGTGATTAAGTTTATCAGTCAACGTATCCATGAATGGGACTCTACCGAAATGATCGCCAAGATTGAAAATGAGGTAGGCGGTGATTTACATATGATCCGTGTTAATGGTGTTGTGGTCGGTGCATTTATTGGTCTAAGTTTAGGTGTGATTCGTGCTGTGATTGATTTTGCGATTTAAGAATATAAAAAAATGGGAGTCTAGCTCCCATTTTTTAGCACTGCACTTTTATCAATTTAAATGCTGTATCAATCAATCGCATAATTGATGGTCACGACAACCCGCGCAATTTTATTAATGGTGGCTTTGTCATAAGCACCGCCATAATCACTGTCATCATCAGAACCACTTTCAGGTAAAATATAAAACGCACCCTGGCTTGCAGAACGCATCGCACCGACTTTTACCCCACCCACTTTTGCAAACTCATTGGCACGGCTATGCGCATTTTTAGTTGCATTGGCGATCAATGACATTTTTATTTCTTCTAGATTCGACACCAAATACTGCGGTTTTTGCTCGATGGAGATGCCTTTTTCATCTAATAAATACGCATCTTTTGCGGCTTTCTCAATCTTTTGAATATCACGACTATTTATCACTAGTGATTGCATCGCAGTATAGCCTCTAAACTCGCGGGTAAATTTTCCCTCGCCTTGATTCACTTCTTCATAATAGGGTTGAGAGCTTTTATTACCCAGTTTCATTTCTGTTGCTTTAAATCCATGCTCAATAAAGAAATCTTGTAGTGCTTTTATTTCTTGATCTAACAATTGATAGGCGGCTGAAACACTGTCTGAAGCACGACTAGTTTGCAGATGAATCTCCCAGCGCGCTAGATCCGCTTGTATAGGTTTTTCAGCCAACCCTTTGACCACTATTGAATTTTTTTCACCATTAAACTGCTTAAGTGCATAGCCCATGACACTTGCCGAAATAATGAATCCTAAACTTAGAATGAGTGCAAAGACCCATAAAGTTTTATATGTGATTGATTTATTTTCCATTATTGTAGTATCGCTAAAATTATTATAAATAAGTTATAGTAAGGATCCTACAACAAGTCAACCTACTTTGATCCTATAAACAACATTGCGTTATAGTTTGCGTCATCTATAAAGATTGATCACGCCTTATAACTCAATCTTGGTTAATATCAGAAAATTAAAGGGTAATACCTTTAATTTTCTGATAAGTCTTAATTAAAAAATGTTTTATAAGGGTTTGTTAGTGGAAAAGAGATTTGGCAAACCATAAATATGATTTATGGTTTGTTAGTTGCTAGAGTATTAAATTAGAAGATCACACCGAAATCATTCGTTTACTCAGAGCCAAAGATGCCACTAAAACGGTGAGAAGAAAATATGAGCGTGGTTAGATATACAAAAGAAGAATTTAATGAAAAGTTCAAAGACAAACTTGAAGCAGAAATCCAATGTTTAGTAGTGAGAGGTAAAATCTCTGACAAACACATAGATCTTTCTGATATTCCTGAAATTACTAACTGGAGCAAAGCTATTCGTCATGGGCAACGTCATCATCCATTGAAATAACAAACCTCTCGTCTGCAAGATAAGTAATTAGACTTGCTTAAAGCTCTTTACGTTCGATTGACCCAGCTTCTTTAATTGAAGAAGCAAAGTCATTAAATAAATTATTATCTATGAAATTTCTCATTCACTAATTGGTGCAAAACTGCTGTTTTCTTAACTATTCAACTTAAAACTTTTCGTTGTTATGTTAATTTAAATCATCTAGATTTTTTAACATATTCATATCATCCTGACTAAATTTTTCTTTATCTTTAAAAGCATTTTGATGGATAGTTTCAACGCTAGAAGAATTTTCACTCGAAGATAAATATGCAATATTTTCAGACATATTTATAAATATTTTTATATCAGTTTTATTATCACCCATAACTAGACCATTGGTATATTTCATTTTTGCGTACTGATTATTATATTTTGCATAGATATAATAATCACTAAAAGTGTTTATATTTTCTTTTTTATAACTTTGCATACTCCCTTCTTTAAATAAAACAGTATAATTGCTAGTTTTTCCTATATATTTTTTTAATTCATGTCCATCCAAAAGATAGCCATACGGATTTATCATAACCTTTAAGCCTTTATTATCTATAGATTTATCAAAGGTAATGTCTACTTTTGTTTCATAATTCTGCGAAGATATATTTAAGCATGAAGTCATTGCCATTAATCCTATAAAAACTATAGAAAATTTTAAAATCATTATTAAACCCTTAATTTATAATCTCTATTTCTCGTTGCGATTTAAAATCATTACAATAGACTTCTTTCATCAGTCCTTTTAAAACTATAGATCAACATAAAATTTCCCTCATCTTAGCCTTCTCCCAGAGGGAGAAGAAAATTTCAATACCAATATAATTCACTCCTCATGATCATTTTTTATTTATAAAAGAGCTATATTGTATTGATTTAAATACTGTTATAAGTTCAACTTTCAAATTTCTTCATATTATGTGCCTCAATTAACTTTTTCTTTTCATTCATAGATATATTTTTTAATTTTAAAATATCTTTATTTAATAGCTTATCTGTTTCTAACAACTCTTCAAATGTCATAAATTCTAGGGTCGCAATTGTATCAGGCTCTAATTGTGTAAGTTCAAACTTTGCTTTGTTCGGATCATAGTAAATAAATTTTTTTACTCCAGAGTTTTCAAAGTTTTTGTAATACAAAATACCATCGCTAAACAACTCTTTATTTTTATAAACTTTAAATTTTAGGTAATCCTCTGCAAAAGAGTAGTCATTTTCTACAACACTATCCTTAATAATATTTTCGGTATAATACATTTTATTAAAATTAGTATTAAACACATAAAATTCATAATAAAAAACATTAGAATTAATCGAAGTGTTTTTTATTAAATTTCTTTGATT
>NZ_WJYH01000015.1:0-83993 GCF_009668065.1 Acinetobacter sp. RIT698 | reverse complement strand
TGGCAAATACACCAATAGCGCAACGGGTCTAGACAAAAACTATGAGCTAAGCTTTGTGGATGGTTCATTAGATATCGCCAAAGCTAAAATTAACCAAGTGACAGGCATTAGCGCCAATAATCGTATTTATGATGCAACCACCAACGCAACATTAAATACTGGATCAGCACAATTCACTGGTATGGTTGCAGGCGATGAATTGAAAGTTGCTTCAGCAACTGGACAATTCAGTGATAAAAATGTGGGTATAGCAAAACAAGTCTCGATTCAGGGTGTCAGTTTAAGTGGTGCAGATGCACACAACTACGAGTTGGTGAATAACACTGCACAAACTACGGCAGATATTCGCCAAGCCAATATTCAAAACATTGCTGGAATTACGGCCAACAATCGTACTTATAATGGATTAACTGCCGCTGAGCTTAATCTCAGCAACGCACAATTCAACGGCATTTACGCTGGGGATAATTTAAACGTTGCAACAGCAACAGGACAATTTGACAGTGCGACCACAGGGCAAGCAAAAAATGTATCGATTACAGGTTTAAGTCTAGGTGGCTTAGATGCTCAAAACTACAAACTTGTGGATACCACAGCTGTGACCACAGCTGATATTTATCTGTTAACCCCTGCAGCCTATTTACAAGCTATACAATTCAAACGACCTCGTTATTTGCCTGAAACCAATAACGTCTTAAATACAGTTGATTTAGATGTACGCCAAGGTGGAGTTAACACTGCAGGTATTCAAATTTTGGCAGGGGAGCACTAATTGATGAAACAACAACACAATATATTGGCAACATCTGTGGCTGCCTGTCTGATGCTTTTGACCAGCAGTAACCATGCAGCGCCAGCACCTAATGCGGGTCAACTGCTACAACAACAGCAACAAGGACAAAACCTTGAACCACAGGCTGCTGTTCAGGTAGAAAGTTCAGCAAGCAATAACGTACCTAATTCACCTGATATCCAAATCTCTGTACGCAAAATTGAAATCACTGGAAATAGTCGTTTTAGCACAGCGCAATTGCATCACTTAGTGGCGGATGCCGAAGGTAAACAATTGAGTCTTCAGCAACTTTGGCAAGTAGCCCAAAAGATTACCACTTACTACCAGCAACAGGGCTATGCCTATAGTCGGGCTTATCTGCCTCAGCAGAATCTAAGTCAGGGCGTAGTACGTATCAATGTACTCGAAGCGTATTATGATCAAACCCAGATTGATAATCAAAGTCGAACGCAAAACTGGCTAATTGAACAAACCGTTGCACCACTTAAACAAGGTGAGCGGATCAACAGTGACCAGATGCAACAACAACTCAAACTGCTCAATCGTTTAAATGGAGTCAATACCCGAAATGTTTTGACCCCTGGTGCAACAGTCGGAAGTAGCCAACTCAATGTTGAAGTACAAAATGCAGCCATGTTGAATGGTTATATTGGCGCAGATAACTTTGGTAATCGTTATACCAGTCAAGTGCGTGGAACCGCTGGAATTTCTGCCAACAACCTTGCAGGCTTAGGCGATGAACTGAGTTTAGATGTAATGACTGCAGGCAAACGCATGAACTACGGGCGCGTGGGTTATGCCTTTACCTTTACAGGAATGGGTACTCGGGCAGGCGCAAGTTATTCTTATCTAGATTATGAACTTGGAAAAGAGCTAAAAAACATTGGCGCAGAAGGGAGTGCTGCACAAAGTAGCGTATTCATTAGCCAACCTGCCTTACTGACCAATAATGCAGAAGTCCTTCTCAGCTTACAATACGATCATAAACAACTGAAAGATGATATTCAGCTCAATCAATATTACAAACATCGAAATATTGACGTGGTGACTGCCCGACTGGATGGCTCGCAGTTTGATCAATTCTTGGGTGGAGGCTTAACCCAATATGGTGCCTCAACCAGTTATGGTCGTGTGAAATTTAAAAACGATGATGCCGCTGCTTTAGATGCGCAAACAGCGAAGACAGCTGGAGACTACTATAGTGCTACATTGAATCTGTCACGCTTACAAAATCTGAGCAATAAGGGCACGCAAGGATATTTGGGAATTTATGGACAATACAGTCCTTATAATCTAGACAGTGCAGAGCAATATCTAGGTGGTGGTCCATTTAATGTTCGTGGTTATGAATCGAGTCAATTTGCAGGCTCTACAGGTTATTTGGCCACAGCAGAACTTAGACAAAGTTTATTTGCCGATGCAAAACATCAGCTAACAGCGAAAGTATTTATCGATACAGCAGAAGTCACATTGAATGCCAAGCGTTGGGCAGGTGTGACAGGCGACAATCAAGTTCAAATCAGTAGTGCAGGTTTAGGTTTGAACTGGACGAGTGCGTGGAATATTCAAGCCAATGCAGAAGTTGCCTTTCCAATTGGAAATACCCCAGAGCAGTTGCAAGATCGCGATAATCACCAGTATTGGTTGAGTTTAAGAAAGACTTTCTAATTTGATTGAATAAATAAGGAGGCTTTTGCCTCCTTATTTATGTCGCCACGCAATAACAACAACATGTACAAAAACATGTAAAAAGCAAAATCTTCACTTCGTAATGGTATTGTTATCACCATGCTGTAAACAGACTTGGTATGATTAAATTGATATAAGTTGGAATGCCATTGATGAGTAATGGATATTTTTATCATGATTATTTGTATAGGCTTGTATATACAAATAACATCGACTCAAGATACAATGATTTAGAATATTTTGTATGAGTTTTAGCCAATGTCAAGAGCGTCAAAGCACAATGATCTAGACTTATCTCTAGAAGAAGATAGTCCTGTTCCTTTGTATTTGCGCGTGAAGCAAATGATTTCACAAAAAATTTATGAAGGAACCTGGACTGTAAATAAAAAAATTCCTTCAGAAAGTGAGTTGGTGAATTTACTAGGCTGTAGTCGTATGACAGTCAATCGGGCATTGCGCGAACTGACCAGTGAAGGCTTATTAGTCCGTATACAAGGTGTAGGGTCTTTTGTCGCTGAAGGACAAGGTCGTACAGCATTATTTCATGTGAACAATATTGCAGAAGAAATTATTGCGAGAAATCATAAACATCATGCTGAAGTATTGGTACTTGAACAAATTCAAGCCAATGAAGAACAAAGTCGGTTAATGCAAATTCGAGAAGGACAACGCTTATTTCACTCGATCATTGTGCATTATGAAAATGATGTGCCTGTGCAGATCGAAGATCGTTTAGTTGATCCCGTACTGATTCCAGATTATTTGGCACAAGATTTTAAAACTATCACGCCTAATGCCTATTTAATGTCAAAAGCACCTGTTACTGAAGGTGAGCATGTGGTTACGGCGATTCTTGCTTCAGCACAAGAATGTAAATGGTTAAAAATCAATAAAACAGAGCCTTGTTTATTGATCCGTCGTAGGACATGGTCCAATAAACAACTGATTTCTAGTGCAAGACTGATTTATCCTGGCAGTCGCTATTATTTGGAAGGTAAATTTACCCAATGATTGAGCTTTTAAAAGCCAGCCATTACAAAAAAATGCGATGGAAAAATGGCGAAGGCTATACGCTTGAAATCGCCCGTAGTGTAGGTGAAAGCTTAGCTGAGTTTGATTGGCGGATTTCGATGGCCGATGTGAAAACATCAGGGGATTTTTCCAAATTTAATGGGATGAATCGCTTTTTGACGGTATTGGAAGGTCAAGGTATTTCACTGTGTATAGACGATGATTTTAAGCATTTAAAAACATTGCAGTCCGTCGAGTTTCGTGGAGACAGTGTGGTCAGCTGTGAATTGCTGGCAGGGCACATTCGCGATTTTAATTTGATTTATAATCCAAAAAAGTTTGATGCACAGTATCAGTGGATTTTCTCTCCAGAAGCCTTAGAAATACCCATATTATCTGACGTGATGTTTATTTTTAATCAGAGTGTTGAGGTGTTAGTTATCGAAATTGGTCAACAGATTTTTCATTTGGAACATCAGGACAGTCTTAAACTTGAAGATGAAAAATCATTGCAAGCTATCACATTAAATCAGCAATTTTTAAAGCAAACTTGTCTTATACAGCTCACAAAAATCTAAATTTTATTGATTTTACTTAAACGCATACAACCTGAAGTTGTCTGCGTTTTTTTGTTTTTATGAAAAATAAATCTATTTATTTTATATGTTTATAAATTTTTTTAAAAATAATTAGAAAAGCATCTTTTCAATATTAAAGATTTGTGTAGTATATAGATGTATATACAAGTTAGTACATTGCTATACAGTGAATGCAGTTTAATTTGCTGGTTTAAACTCAAAGGAAGGAGTCCTATTGTGACAACAACGACAACAAAATTTCGTGATGTAGAAATTCGCGCACCTCGTGGTACTAAGCTCAATGCAAAAAGTTGGTTGACTGAAGCTCCACTGCGTATGTTGATGAATAATCTTGATCCTGATGTCGCAGAGAATCCAAAAGAGCTCGTTGTTTACGGTGGTATTGGTCGTGCTGCACGTAATTGGGAATGTTATGACAAGATTGTTGAAACACTTAAAACTTTAGAAAATGACGAAACTTTATTGGTTCAATCAGGTAAACCAGTTGGTGTGTTCAAAACACATAAAGATGCACCACGTGTTCTTATTGCCAATTCAAACTTAGTTCCACATTGGGCAAATTGGCAACATTTCAACGAGCTAGATGCTAAAGGCTTGGCAATGTATGGTCAAATGACCGCAGGTTCTTGGATCTATATCGGCAGCCAAGGCATTGTACAAGGCACCTATGAAACTTTTGTTGAAGCTGGTCGCCAGCACTACAACGGTGACTTAACAGGTCGTTGGGTGTTGACTGCTGGTTTAGGTGGAATGGGAGGGGCTCAGCCTTTAGCTGCGACTTTGGCAGGCGCTTGCTCGCTCAATATCGAATGCCAGCAAGCCAGTATTGATTTCCGTTTACGTACACGTTATGTCGATGAACAAGCTACAGATTTAGATGATGCTTTGGCGCGTATTGACCGTTATACCAAAGAAGGCAAGGTGATTTCGATTGCGTTACATGGCAATGCAGCTGAGATTTTACCTGAATTGGTTCGCCGTGGTGTTCATCCGGACATGGTGACGGATCAAACCAGTGCACATGATCCTCTCAATGGCTATTTACCAATTGGTTGGACATGGGAAGAATATCGCCAACGTGCCAAAACTGAACCAGAAGCAGTGGTAAAAGCTGCAAAACAATCTATGGCAAAGCATGTACAAGCAATGCTGGATTTCCAAAAAATGGGTGTTCCAACCTTTGACTATGGCAATAATATCCGTCAAATGGCGCAGGAAGAAGGCGTAGAAAACGCATTTGATTTCCCAGGTTTTGTACCAGCCTATATCCGCCCATTATTCTGTCGTGGTATTGGACCATTCCGTTGGGTTGCACTTTCAGGTGATCCAGAAGATATCTATAAAACAGATGCAAAAGTTAAAGAATTGATTCCAGACGATGAACATTTACATCGTTGGTTAGACATGGCAAGAGAACGGATTAGCTTCCAAGGCTTACCAGCGCGTATTTGCTGGGTTGGCTTAGGACTACGTGCAAAATTAGGTCTGGCATTTAACGAAATGGTACGTAGCGGTGAGCTTTCAGCACCAATCGTCATTGGTCGTGATCATTTAGACTCAGGTTCGGTTTCCAGTCCAAACCGTGAAACTGAAGCAATGCAAGATGGTTCTGATGCTGTATCTGATTGGCCATTGCTGAATGCCTTACTTAATACAGCAGGTGGTGCGACTTGGGTTTCATTACATCATGGCGGTGGTGTAGGAATGGGCTTCTCTCAACACTCAGGTGTCGTGATTGTTTGTGATGGTACGGATGAAGCAGCAGCACGTATTGCTCGGGTGTTGACCAATGACCCAGCAACAGGCGTGATGCGACATGCAGATGCTGGTTATGATATCGCCGTTGAATGTGCCAAAGCGCAAGGTTTGAACTTGCCGATGATCACCAAATAAAAGACATGGACATTACGATGCTTTTTGCAATTGTGTAAGCGGCATCGTAAGAGAACAATATAGCGCAAAACAGGACGTCAAAATGGAACTCTTAATTCAACCAGGCAAGCTCACACTCGCAGATCTTCGCCAAGCGTATTTAAATCCAATTAAAGTTAAACTGGATGACAGTGCTTATGCTGGCATCAATGCAAGTGTTGCGTGTGTCGAAAAAATTGTGAATGAAGGACGCACAGCTTACGGAATCAATACTGGTTTTGGCTTACTCGCTTCAAGTAAAATTGCCCCTGAAGACTTAGAACAATTACAACGCTCATTGGTACTTTCTCATGCCGCTGGTGTGGGCGTACCTTTAGATGATGCGATGGTTCGCTTAATTATGTTGTTAAAGGCCAATAGTTTGGCACGTGGGTTTTCTGGTATCCGTCCTAAAGTGATTGATGCAATCCTTGCCTTGATCAATGCAGAAGTCTATCCGCATATTCCATTAAAAGGTTCAGTCGGCGCTTCTGGTGACTTGGCACCCCTTGCACATATGTCTCTGGTTTTACTCGGTGAAAGTAAAGCACGCTATAAAGGGGAATGGTTACCAGCAGTGGATGCACTTAAAATTGCAGGTTTAGAACCTATTACTTTAGCGGCTAAAGAAGGTTTGGCACTTTTAAATGGTACTCAGGTTTCAACAGCATACGCATTACGTGGTCTATTTGAAGCAGAAGATTTATTTGCTGCTGCGACCGTTTGTGGTGGATTAAGCGTTGAGGCTATGCTCGGTTCACGTGCACCATTTGATGCACGTGTCCATGAAGTTCGTGGTCAGCGTGGTCAAATTGATGTTGCCGCTGCATATCGTGACTTATTGACTGAATCAAGTGAAATCGCTCATTCACATGAAGATTGTAGCAAGGTTCAAGACCCGTATTCACTGCGTTGCCAACCTCAAGTAATGGGGGCTTGTTTAACGCAAATTCGTCAAGCAGCAGAAGTATTAGCGATTGAGTCGAATGCAGTTTCAGATAACCCATTGGTGTTTGCGGCAGAAGGTGACGTAATCTCAGCAGGTAACTTCCATGCTGAACCGGTTGCAATGGCTGCTGATAATTTGGCCTTAGCGATTGCTGAGATTGGCTCACTGTCTGAACGTCGTGTTTCCATGATGATGGATCGCCATATGTCACAGCTTCCTCCATTTTTGGTTGCCAATGGTGGGGTGAATTCGGGCTTTATGATTGCTCAAGTAACAGCCGCTGCGTTGGCCAGTGACAATAAAGCACTTGCACATCCTGCCAGTGTTGATAGTTTACCGACCTCTGCAAATCAGGAAGACCATGTTTCCATGGCGCCTAATGCAGGAAAACGCTTGTGGTATATGGCTGATAACGTTCGCGGCATTCTTGCAGTTGAGTGGTTAGGTGCATGTCAAGGACTTGATTTCCGTGAAGGATTGAAAAGCTCTCCTAAACTTGAACGTGCCCGCAAAATTCTGCGTGATCAAGTGGCGTATTACAGCGAAGATCGTTTCTTCGCGCCAGATATCGAACAAGCAAGTGAATTGCTCGCAAGTGGTTGCCTGAACGAATTGCTGATTGCGAAGCTATTACCGAGCTTGTCTGAAGTGTGATCAATAAAACGGTCACATGGAGTGACCGAATCTAACTAAATTTCCTCAAGGATTGGAGATTATAATGTCACAACACTCCACATTACAGCGGGGGTTAAATACCCGTCATATCCGCTTTTTGGCATTGGGTTCAGCGATTGGTACGGGGCTTTTCTATGGATCAGCAACGGCAATTAAAATGGCAGGTCCGTCTGTTTTAATTGCTTATATGGTTGCAGGGATTGCAATTTATATTGTGATGCGAGCATTAGGGGAAATGGCTGTTCATAACCCCGTATCAGGTTCTTTTAGTGAATATGCCTCAAATTATATTGGTCCTTTAGCTGGTTTTACCACAGGTTGGACCTACGTCTTTGAAATGATCATTGTCGCCTTGGCTGACGTGACTGCTTTCGGTATCTATATGGGGTTTTGGTACCCAGATGTACCACGATGGATTTGGATTTTATCGCTGATTATGTTCTTAGGGGCAATTAACCTGATTCACGTTAAAGTCTTTGGTGAAGTCGAGTTCTGGCTATCCATCGTCAAGGTCAGCGCTATTGTTGCCATGATTTTGGGTGGTTTTGGTCTGATGTTCTACGGCTTTAATGCAGATCACACAGGCTTTGTACCCGGTATCCAAAACCTATGGATACATGAAGGTTTTATGCCCAATGGGATTATGGGTTTAGTTGCCTGCTTATCAGTTGTGGTATTTGCATTCGGTGGCATCGAAATCATTGGGATTACAGCAGGTGAGTCACAAGATCCGAAAACGTCGATTCCGCGTGCAATTAATGCGGTTCCTGTACGTATCTTACTTTTTTATATTCTGACAATTTTTGTATTGATGTCGATTTTCCCATGGAATCAAATTGGTAGCCAAGGCAGTCCATTTGTACAAATTTTTGAAAATTTAGGCATCAAATCTGCAGCAACTGTTTTAAATATTGTGGTGATTACAGCTGCAATTTCCGCGATCAATAGTGATGTATTTGGTGCAGGACGTATGCTGTATGGTATGTCTAAGCATAAACAAGCACCTCAAGTGTTCCAGAAACTCTCACGTAATGGTGTTCCTTGGATGACTGTTGTAGTGATGGCTGGTGTGTTACTTGTCGGCGTCGTGCTTAATTATCTGATCCCCGAAAATGTATTTATTATCATCGCTTCAATTGCAACATTTGCAACGGTTTGGGTATGGTTAATGATTTTACTTTCTCAAGTGGGTATGCGCCGTAAACTGTCTAAATCAGAAATTAAAGCATTAGATTTTCCTGTGATTGGCTGGCCTTATGCACCTGCATTTGCCATTGTATTTATGCTGTTTATTTTAGCCATGATGGGATATTTCCCAGACTCAAGACCTGCACTTTATGTCGGTATAACATGGTTAGTTTTACTCTGGATTGCTTACACGATATGGGTGAAGCCCAAGCAAAATTTAGTAAAAGAAAAACCAGATCTCCAACAAAACATCGAAATGGAAAGCTGATACTGAAGCTGCTCAAGCGTGATTAAAGCATGAGCAGCAAGAGGAAATGTCAATGAAAAAACTTTGGACAAACTGTCATATTGCAACCATGCAAGATGGGCAATATTCCAGTATTGAATCTGCTGCAATCGTCACTTTAGCACAACATATTCACTGGATTGGCGCAGAAAAAGATGTTCCTGTAGATGACTATGCTGAGATCATTGACCTCAATGGCGCATGGGTGACTCCCGGTTTAATTGATTGTCATACGCATAGTGTATTTGGCGGAAATCGCAGTGTTGAGTTTGAAAAACGTTTGCAAGGTGTCAGTTATGCGGAAATCGCAGCGAGTGGTGGTGGTATTGCAAGCACTGTAAGAGCAACACGAGAAGCAAGTGAGGAACAGCTCCTTGCTTCGGCACTCAAACGTATTCGTTGTATGCTTAAAGATGGTGTAACCACCATTGAAATTAAGTCGGGATATGGTCTGGACTATAGCAATGAACGTAAAATGCTCCGTGTGATTCGTCAAGTCGCTCAAACTTTACCGATGACCGTAAAAAGTACGTGTTTGGCAGCCCATGCTTTGCCACCTGAGTATCAAGATCAAAGTGATGCTTATATTGAACATATCTGTACGGAGATGTTACCCAAACTGCATCAAGAAGGTTTAGTCGATGCTGTCGATGCTTTCTGTGAGCATTTGGCTTTTTCTCCTGCGCAAGTTGAACGTGTTTTTAAAGTAGCTCAGGCATTAAACCTACCTGTTAAATTACATGCAGAACAACTTTCGTCCCTCGGTGGTTCAACGCTTGCTGCACGTTACCATGCTTTATCCGCAGATCATTTGGAATACATGACTGAAGCTGATGCCAAAGCCATGGCTGCTTCAGGCACAGTTGCTGTGTTATTGCCGGGAGCATTCTATTTTCTGAGAGAAACCAAGTATCCACCTTTAGATAGTTTGCAGCAACATGGTGTACGTATCGCATTATCCAGTGATTTAAATCCAGGAACATCGCCAGCCTTGTCATTACGTTTAATGCTGAATATGGGTAGTACATTATTCCGTTTAACACCAGAACAAGCACTCGCAGGTGTCACAACGCATGCTGCTTATGCACTCGGCTTACAAGATACGCATGGCACATTAGAACAGGGTAAAGTGGCGGATTTTATTGCTTGGGATATTGAGCATCCATCTGAGATTGTGTATTGGCTTGGCGGTGATTTATCAAAACGAATCATCCAACATGGAAATGAAATCTTGATCTCAGCTTGAGATTGATTTTTATAAAGTGATATTAATAATGAATCATTCATTTAAGTGGCAAGGACGACAAGATGGGGAAGGTGATGCACATCTACGTCTCCATCAAGTGATCAATACCAGTCCTCAAGCATCTTTTGCTTTTATTGGTTTTAGTTCAGATGAAGGTGTTAAACGCAACCATGGACGTTTAGGTGCAGCGGATGCACCAGATATGATTCGTGCTCAATTGGCAAATTTACCTGTGCATCAACCTGTGACCATTATCGATTTAGGCACCGTGCTTTGTGATCATGCTGAACTTGAAATAGCACAGGCGGAATTGGCGCATCAAGTCGAACGTAGTTTAAATTCCGATATGAAGCCGATTGTGTTAGGCGGTGGGCATGAAGTTGCCTTTGGCAGTTTTTCTGGTTTATTTCAATACATTCAAAATAATCATCTGAATAAGAAAATCGGCATTATTAACTTCGATGCACACTTTGATTTGCGTGAAGCTGAACATGTTACTTCAGGCACACCTTTTTTAAATGCAGCTAAACTATCAGAACAGTTTTATCAAGAATTTAACTACATGTGTATCGGTGTTGCCAAGCATTCAAATACTAAAATTTTGTTTGACACAGCAGAGCGTTTAAACTGTAATTATATTTACGATTATGAATTAAAACTGCAAAATGTTGAAAATTTAATCTTAAGAATAAATAATTTTATTAAAAAAGTAGACTATTTGTATATTACGGTTGACCTTGATGTATTTAACGCTAGCATTGCGCCGGGTGTCAGCGCACCTGCGGTGAAAGGAATCGATTTATCTATTTTTGACCCATTATTAGAAGCCATTAAAAAAACTGGCAAGATCAAAGTTTTTGATGTGGCTGAATGTAATCCGCGGTTTGATTTGGACAACAGAACTGCCAAATTAGCCGCTTATATCATTTTTAACTACATATTTGATTGATGATTCAAGTGACTTCATCAAAAGGATAAGCAAAGTATGTCTAATTTATCTTATATCTCTCAAAATAACGGTCCATGGTCTACCTACCTCGAACAAATCGAGCGAGTTACACCGTATTTAGAACATCTGAAAGATTATGTCGACACGTTAAAGCGACCAAAGCGTGCTTTGATTGTCGATGTACCAATTGTGATGGATGATGGCACAATCCGTCATTTCGAAGGCTATCGCGTTCAACATAACTTATCGCGTGGTCCAGGTAAGGGCGGTATTCGTTACCATCCAGATGTAGATCTCAATGAAGTGATGGCACTTTCTGCATGGATGACCATTAAAACTGCGGTTTTAAATCTACCTTTTGGCGGTGCAAAAGGTGGTGTTCGTGTTGATCCTCGTCAGCTTTCTCCTCGTGAGTTAGAGCGCTTAACTCGTCGTTATACCAGTGAAATTAGCCATATCATTGGCCCACAAAAAGATATTCCAGCGCCGGATGTTGGTACCAATCCCAACGTTATGGGCTGGATTATGGATACATATTCTTCGGGTCAAGGCCATACCGTAACAGGTGTTGTTACAGGTAAGCCAATTCATTTAGGTGGTTCTTTAGGACGCATTAAAGCAACAGGTCGTGGTGTATTTATTACCGGTCAACAAGTTGCTGCAAAAATTAAACTTCCTTTAGAGGGTGCACGAGTTGCTGTCCAAGGTTTTGGTAACGTTGGTAGTGAAGCTGCATATCTATTTGCCGATTCAAAATCTATTATTGTAACGATTCAAGACCATACAGGGACGATTTACAACCCTCAAGGTATTGATTTGGCAGCTTTAAAAACCTATTTAGAAAGCAATCAAGGTGTGGGTGGCTTTGCTGGTGCTCAAGCGATTAGCGATGAGGATTTCTGGGATGTTGAAATGGATATCTTGATTCCTGCCGCATTGGAAGGTCAAATCACGGTTGAACGCGCACAGAAATTAACAGCGAAATTGGTACTTGAAGGTGCAAATGGTCCAACTTATCCAGAAGCAGATGATATCTTAATCCAACGTGGTATCACGGTTGTACCTGATGTGATTTGTAATGCGGGTGGTGTAACGGTCAGTTATTTTGAATGGGTTCAAGATATGTCGAGCTACTTCTGGTCGGAAGAAGAAATCAACCAAAGACTCGATAAATTAATGGTTCAAGCGATTAATGACGTATGGCAGACCTCAAATGACAAAGTATGTAGTTTAAGAACGGCTGCATTTATTTTAGGTTGTGAGCGTATCTTAAAAGCACGTATGGAACGCGGTATTTTCCCGGGCTAATTTATTTGTTGTAAACGTGACCTTAGCGTATCTTCGCTAAGGTCATTTTTTATCTGTTTAAAACGCATTTTAACGGTCTATTTAAACAGCGAATTTACACAATCCATTGAATAATAATTATCTTATATAGCGTCTTGTATTGCACAGTAATAACATCTCAACGATCTGATTTCATCTTAGCATCAACTTTGTACTGCCTTATTTTGCATATAGATTTGTGCTATTAATTAGATAGAGTAGTCAAACCACCTCATTGTTCATACACATTATTTCTATCAAACCTTTGTTGATAAAAGAGGATTATGTTTTTGTGTGAACTTTTAGAAACTGTTGGTTATCAATTCATTTTTTTGTAATTTTGAATCCTAGATGGTTATTCTACCCCTGCGCAACATGAGCAAAAACAAAGCACAGCTTTGTTTGCAGCGCAAGGTTTGGCATTCCTAAGAAAAGTGAGGCATCGCCTACGCAAGGGTATTTAAACTTTGAAAGTAAGGTGTGGCATTGTAAGCCTTCTTACAATCAAATAATTTATTTTCCATGCAATTGATTTAATTGAAAATAATTAATTAGTAGAAATTATATTTATGCGTCTGAGTTTTTCTAACAGGTTGACTATAGAAACACATTCTAACCTTACGCTACTGCTTGTGCTTTAAGCAAAGAAAAATTTTGTTCTCGTTCAGCATGCAATGTAATAAAAATTTATAGGCTTAATTTTAGCAAGGCCGAATTGTATGGATAAGACTAAATATAGTCTGAATAAAATGTCTTAAATTTTGTAAAGTATTTGCCTTTTTATGGTTTTAATTTCACATGAATTAAACTATAAATTATATCTAGTATGTGAATAAATTATAGACACTTCTGCAATAAACCTTTTTAGAAAGTAGTTAAGAATATGAATAAAATATACTCAAAATACTTCTATATTTTGAGCATTGGTAGCTTATGTAGCTTTGCGACTTTGTTATCAGCTGCACCGACATTGCAATACTCAAAAACCTACCAAAGCTGCATAAATACAGCAAAAACCACAGGGAACAAGCAACTGTGTATTAGTGCAGAGCATTTAGGTCAGAATGAAAGATTAAATCAGGCCGTAAAAAAACTAACACCCAAGCTCTCAGCATATCAACAAAGCAGATTAGCTGATGCTCAAGTAGAGTGGCAATCTTTGCAAAATTTTAAAGATGATCAATGTGATCAAGCTGTATTTGATGATGAAAATGCAGTTAAACCTTCGGGTAAAAACTTGACCGCATTGGATTGTGACCGACAGTCGCTTGAACGTGTGGCTGAACGCGCTTATGAATTGGAACAAGGCAATGTGCGGGCTGAATATTATCTTGATCCATAATTTATGATTGCTCATGATGTCTAAAGCATCGAAGTGTTTTATAAAAAATTTTATTGGTTTTAGTGTAGATAAATCATCAGCGTAAGCAAAAGGAAACTTTCTTATGATCAGTAAACAACAATTGACAATCAGTACAAGCAATAACCGACAACGCCAGAGTAAGGGAGATAAACATAGAGTCGCAGGTATTTTGGCTGTATTCACATTAGGCTTGTTACTCACTGGTTGTGTTTCAACACCTAATCCTGTGCAACAGGCTGCTGATAAATTGGTCGGACAACATGTAAATAAAGCGATCGGAATCTTTGGCTCACCAACTTATCGCGTCCCAGCGAGTAAATTAGGTGGCTCTGCAATGTGGGAAAATTCGATTGTTTCACAACGTGTTGTACAGCAATTTGTGCAAACGGGAACTGAATATGCGGGTCAGCGTGTCGTTGGTCAAACCGGCGGGCAAGGCGTTGTTGGCGCTATTTATGAAAATCAATATCGTCCAACAGGATACTATCAAAACGCTGTACAAGAGCATGCTCAATACCTTTGTAATATCACAGCACTGACGGGTCCAGGTGATATTATTACGAGTATTATGGTGATTGGATGTAAACAGAGTAAAGATGGTTTGTGATCCTTAAAAGCCAAATATAGCTTTAATCTGACAGATATACGATAAAATGGATAACTGTCAGATAAGGTTGACGAGAGTATCATTTTTAGAAGACTACGATGATCAAAATATTCTGTTCAAAGGTTCACACATCAATTCAGTAAAATAATTCTTATTCATGCGCCTTTTTTATTTATTTTTCTCTAGGATAGAAACGTTAAAATAAAAAAGGATAATGGCGTGATTTAAATCATTTTAAGCATTTCATCCAATAGGATATATGACTCCAGAAATATGCAAAAATAATGTGCAACTTCAAGCAATTTTAGCTACCCTCATGATATCTGTAGTGCCTATAGTAACGGCATATAGCCATGGGAAAATAAAATAGCACAGGTATTTTTCTGGTTTAATTTACACCTGATTCAGTTTACATAATCATCTTTTTATTTATGAATGAGATCTAATATATTACTTTTTCGTGCTCGTTCTCATGATTTATATACTGAGTTAAAGTCGCTAAAAATTCATTGAGAAAAGCCTGATGATTATCTTCAACAAATTTTCTTAAAAATTATGTTAAGGGAAACCATTTAAAAATCATGAAAATAAATTAAACAATGGTAAAAATATTGTAGTAATACTAAGTAAAAAAGAATAAAATTCAATCAAATGCTGTTTTGCAAATGACCTCATGAAACTGAAAAAACTCATATTTTGTTTAAAGTTAAATCTGAGAAAACTTATTCTTTTTTTAGCAATATTCAGCATCGCTATTCTATTTATTGCTTCACTTTTCGTGAATTATTCTATTCAAAAAAAAGAACTACTAGATACTTCTCTTTCAGTAAATATGGAATATGCCACTAAGATTGCCCAAAAAACGGATTCTCAAATTCAGACTGTGTTAAAGCAGTTAAATTATAGTGCCACTTTGCTGGGGGATTCATTTAATGATGAGCAATTTAAACAGTTGGAAGTGGATCGACTTAAATTTCAATCGAATTACTTTGACAGTGTGATTATTTCGGATAAATACGGGCATGTACTGAATTACTCACCTTCAAAAATTGCCATAAATAAAAATGTGGTGAATACAACACTTGGGTTTAAACAATCCATTGAAACGCAAAACACGGTGATCACAAGTCCATATTATTCAATCAAAAACAATTTAATTGTTTTTATTTCACAGCCTATTTTTGATAAAGACAAAAAGTATTTGGGCTTTATTGGTGGTGCAATTTATTTAAAAGAAAAAAATATCATTAACGAGTTATTGACACTGAGCTTTAACTATAAAGACAGCTATATGTATGTATTGGATAGCAACAGAAAAATTATTTTTCATCCTGATGCGAGTCGAATTGGTACTCTTGCAACAGACAATACCGGTCTTAACTATATGACCAGTCATATGATTGGAAAAATAAGACTCATCAATAGCAAAGGCGTAGATAATTTAGCGGGCTTTGCCAGAGTCAGTCATACCAACTGGATCATCGTTTCACAACAACCGACCCATAAGCTTTTAGAAAAAGTTCCATATCTGATTTATAAAATTATTGCTTATATGCTTGGTTTTTATATTTTGATCTTTTTGATTATTTGGAAGATATCATATTATATCTCAGCGCCTTTAAACCGCTTAGCAACCATGGCGAGTCATCTCAATAACCCAGAGACTGCAACTCAAATTAAAGATGTAGATGCTTTATATTATGAAGTGAGAAATTTTAAACGCTCACTGTTACAGAGTTCTTCAAATTTTAAGAAAAAAATCTCTACACTCAATCATTATGTAAATACAGACCCGTTAACAGGATTTTATAACCGCAGAGGGATGGAGTTACATATTGAACGCTTAATGAAAAATGATGCACCATTTGCAATTATTGCTGTGGATATCGATTATTTTAAAAAAATTAATGATCAATATGGGCATGAAAAAGGCGACTTAGTCCTGACCAAGACTGCACAAAATATTAAAGATTGTGTTAGGAATATTGATGTTTGTTGTCGGATTGGTGGAGAAGAATTTGTGATTCTAAGCCCGATTGATAGCCAAAATTTAACCATTAATATTGCAGAACGAATTCGGCAGGCATTAGAAGTAACGCCAATCGGAGAAATACCTGCGATTACCGTGTCAATAGGGATTGCGCATTGGCCTGAAATTTCTACCGACATCCATAAGGTGTTTAAAGCTGCTGATGAATATTTATATCTGGCAAAAAAAGATGGACGTAATTGTATTCGTTATAAAAAATAGCATTTAAAAATGCAAACTTATCTTCAATAAAGATCTTTCATAAATCAAAAAATGATCATGTGGAGTGAATCATATTGGTATTGAAAGTTCCTTCTCCCTCTGGGAGAAGGCTAGGATGAGGGGATTTTATATTGATTTATGGTTTTAAAAAGGACTTATGAAAGAAGTCTAATATTTTATCTCATTAAAAACTGCCCATAATCTATGTTATGGACAGTTTTTGAGTAAATTTAAGTATTATTTCAATCTTAGGATAAAAAATAAAAAACTGTATTGAGGCTATATCTCCGTCCATGGGTGAGATTGATGTCTTCACAAGATAACCATAACCCGTAGGATTGAATGAGATAAATAAAACAGTTTAATTTATATTCCGTTGGTTGCTATAAATCAGGCTGATGGCTTAGCAACTCCACCAATGATTAACTCAATAATCGAATCGCCATAGTTTTTTAAACCTTTGAGATCTTCAGGATTGGCTAAAAAGCGTAAAGCCCCATTGGTAATCATCCCAATGATATTATGCCCCGTATTTTCACAATCTAAATTTTCACGAAAAAAGCCAGAATCTACCCCATGCTTTAAATAGTTGGCAGTAAAAATACCCGCCATTTGCATCAAGTTTTGAATAAATCTGGTCATTTCAGCATCTATTGAGGTTGCTTCAAGTAATAATAATTTTAGAGTTAGAGGATTCTCTTGTGCAAAAAGACGGAAGCGTTCAGAAATTCGCTGACATTGTTCACGGTACTCTTCAATATTATTCACTGCTTGAGGTGCATTTTCACCGGTAAGCAATGCCATGATTTTTTGCATGGTATCAGAAATAACATGCTGCAAGATATCGCGTTTATTTTCAAAATGGCGATAAAAAGTACCATGACCAATGCCTAAGCGTTTGGCTATATCTGAAATCGCTGTTTGATGGTATCCACGCTCAGAAAATTCTAAAAACGCAGCTTCTAAAATATCAGCTTGTAATTGGATACGTTGACGTTCTGCACGAGTTAAAGTTGGTTCATTCATAGGCAAAGAATACCAAATAAATATTCAAAATTGTTAAACAATGGAAATTGACAAGTCATTCCGTTTTTGACATTGTATTCCTATTGTTTATATTCTAAGCGATTTTCAACATGGAACAAATGAAAAAAAGCACTAAAGATAAAAACTTTTATAAAGTGATTATCGTGGGTGGTGGTTTTGCTGGTCTTGGTGCCGCAATCAAATTAAAACAAGCAGGGATTGAAGATTTTATATTGCTGGAAAAGGCTGCTGAAATGGGCGGGGTCTGGCGTGAAAATACCTATCCAGGTTGCGCCTGTGATGTACCATCGGCGCTCTATTCATACTCTTTTGAACAAAACCCTGCATGGTCACGGGTCTTTGCACAGCAAAAAGAAATTAAACAATATTTATTTGATGTGGTCGATAAGTACAAGGTCATGCCACATGTGCATTTGAATCGTGAAGCTTTACAAGCACAGTGGTCCGATGTGGAAAATTGCTGGATTATCCAAACCGTACAGGGCGAGTTGCGCTCTCAATTTGCAATTCTTGCTTGTGGCCCTATGCATGAACCTGTATTGCCTGATGTTAAAGGTATTGAAAGCTTTAAAGGAGAAATTTTCCATTCTTCACAATGGCGGCATGATTTGGACTTAACAGTTCAACGGGTTGCGGTGATTGGAACAGGTGCTTCAGCCATCCAGTTTGTACCGCAGATTCAACCCCAAGTTAAACAACTGACGATCTTTCAACGTACTGCACAATGGATTTTGCCAAAGTCAGACATGCCATTACTTGCACCTGTTCGTGCCATGTTTAAGCTGTTACCGCTGACTCAACAGCTGATGCGAGGCTCAGTCTATGGAATTTTTGAAACGATAAATGGTGGAATTCAAAGTCCTGCGGCTATGAAGCAATTTCAAAAATTAGCCAAATGGCATTTAAATTACCATATTAAAAATCCACAACTACGAGAAAAATTAACCCCCAATTTTATTATTGGTTGTAAACGTATTTTGCAATCCAACAATTGGTATCCCGCTTTAGCACAAAACAATGTTGAGGTGATTGCCAGCGGTTTATCTGAAATTAAAGGGAATACTTTAATTGCAAGTAATGGTGAACGTTGTGAAGCTGATGTGATTATTCTTGGTACAGGGTTTGAGATTGCTGAACCACCCATTGCCAATCGTGTCTATAACCGTTTTGGGCAGCGTATGTCCGATGTTTGGCAGGGTAGTCCTGAAGGCTATATGGGGACAATGATCGAAAATTGCCCAAATGTTTTTTTGATGTTTGGTCCCAATGTCGCTGTAAGTTCTTCAGCATTTATTATCATTGAAGCTCAGCTTGATTACATCATCGATGCTTTGAAACAGGCAATTCAATTGGGCATCAAGACCATTGAACCAAATCCCAAAATTACCAAAGTTTTTAATGAAAAAGTCCAAGCAGCTTTGCAAACTACGGTCTGGAACAAGGGCGGATGTCAAAGCTATTTTATTGATCGCAATGGGCGCAACAGTACAGTTTGGCCGTGGTCAACCTATAAACTCCGAGTAAAGATGAAACATTTTAATTTAGCTGAGTATCTGATTGATCATCAACCTGAACCAAGCACAATGTTAAAGCAAGCAGATGTCGTATGAGAAAGGGATTTTAACTTTCATCATATTCAAACCTAAATAAAGAGGATGGATATGAAATTTACCAAGATTTTAAATAAAGGATAACGCAATGTTTAAAAAACAAAAATTAAAAGACAAAGTGATTGCGATTACTGGTGCCGCACGTGGTATTGGTTTAGCTACCGCGGAAGCTTTAATTGCACAAGGTGCAAAAGTCAGTATTGGTGATCTCGATTTAGCACTTGCTGAAAAAGAAGCACAACGTATTGGTGCCAAAGCTTTTAAAGTGGATGTGCGTGATCGTGAATCATTTGCCCAATTTATTCAAAACACCATTCAACATTATGGCAGTCTTTATGCTTTAGTAAATAATGCTGGGATTATGCCGATGGGGGCTTTTCTTGATGAAGATCCCGCTTTAGCAGATGCACAGATTGATATTAACTTTCGTGGTGTCATCATTGGTATGCAATTGGCACTTCCTGAACTGCTTAAATATAAACAAGGCCATATTGTTAATATCGCATCACTTGCAGGGCGTTTTGCCTTGCCGGGTTCTGCGGTTTATTCAGGGACTAAATTTGCTGTGATTGGTCTCACCGAAGCAGTTGCAGGTGAGTTTCGTGATTCTGCTATTCAGTTCACGGCAATTTTACCCAGTAAAGTGCTGACAGAGCTCACCGCTGGAACTGAAAATGCGGCAAAAACGATTCCAGCGGTGACACCACAACAGGTTGCCGATACAGTTGTGAGTGCTTTAATTAAGCCACGGTTATTTATTGCGGTACCTGATTACTTACAATCAGTACATAGTGCTTATGCTTTATTGCCGCAATGGGCGCAAACAGGTGCCCGTCGTATCTTGGGGGATAATGGTATTTTGACTAAGCTTGATCATTCTGCCCATTCAAGTTATGCCAAGCGAATTCATAAGTTGGCAGAATAATTGCTTATCAAAAAGAAACTTTTTAAATTAGTACAGGGTCTGTAGACATTTCATAAATGGCTTGCGTTGTAGGTTAAAATTGAGCATGAGACGTATACGTCGTAAAGCATGAATGAGAATAGCGAGACTATTTTCAAGTTTCATAACGAAGGCTGAGATAATTTTAGCCACAACCCTGAGCAAGAACAAAGCACTGCTTTGTTTGCAGCGCAAGGCGCAGCGGGGGACTAGCGTGTTTTTTGCCGCTACGTCGTTACGAACTACTCATTTAGAATGACTAAATTTCGTATCTCGCGCCTAGTATCGCCTAAAAAACACACGTAGTCGCAAACATAGACGAATTGTCAACAGACCCTATTTGACTCAAAGTAAATACTCCACTTTGAGTCGTTTTTTATGGGTGTGGCTAAGATGGATATCATTGGATATACGTTGATGCGTATTACTATACAGTTGGTTCGGCTACATCTTATTGAAAACGTTTAAATTTATATTAGATTGCTTGGTGTTATCTTTTTGAGCTCAGCATGATTTGTGTTGCTAAGCCAAAAAATACCGTACCCATAAACCATTTTTGTACTTTTAACCAAAGTACGTGACGATTTAAAAATTGAGTAAATGAACTGGCGGTAAAAATAAACAGCATGTTGATGAGTAGACTAATCACAATTTGCACAAAACCCAAACTCAGCGTTTGCACTAAAACATCGCCTTGGTGTGGTTTGATAAATTGGGGCAGCAAAGCTAAGTACATCATCGCAATTTTAGGATTGAGTAGATTGGTCAAAAAGCCCATTAAGAATAGTTTTGAATTAGAATAAGACTGTTGACTGGCAATCACAAAAGGCGAATGAGGAGAGCGAATTGCTTTCCAGCCGAGATAAATCAGGTAGAGCGCACCAGCAATTTTTAAAACATCATATGCAACTGGAATCGTCATTAATAAAGCGGTGATCCCCAAAGCAGCACACAACATATAAAATACAAAACCGAGCGCTGTGCCGCCCAATGAAACCATTCCCGCAGTTTTGCCCTGACACAAAGACCTTGAGATCAGATAAATCATATTTGGGCCAGGGGTGAGTGCCATACCTAAGGCAATCAAGGCAAAAGCGAATAAAGTAGAGTCCATATGTTCAATATCAATTATTCTGTAGGGTGATGTTCTGTTGAATACATTCAGCCAGTTTGACTTTATCTTGTGGATGTAAGGTAATGAAGTACGCACCTACACGATATTGCTCATTTTCAGCAGGTTCCGAGTACGCAATTTGTGCCGTTGCTGCAATATGGAAGAAATTTTCAGGATGACTCAGGGTGACATGAATAAAGCTACCTTGTTTCAGGTATTGTTGACTGGTAAAACTGAAGCCACTTTCAGAAAAATTGACTTTTTGTGGCGTTGGTAACATGGTTTGTACAATAGAATCGTAAAGAGAACCAGTAATAAGGTTTAACTTTTGGTTGAATAAGGATAAGATTCGAGCAATTTGTTGATCTTTTTCATTTAATTGTTCTAATTCGTAGTGAAGTGCATGATCAAATTGATCTAATTCTGCAAGTAGTAGAAAATAGCGCGGTAATACAAAATTAGCATCATATGGATCGTTCAGCGCAACTTCTTCAGAAATGATTTGATAGTTGATCCTTAACGCAGCATCGATTCGTGACATGACACGACGTTCATTTGCTTCATTTTGATGCTGTAACGCTTCCATAAAACACCTCGGACTAGAATGGTATGTTTAAACCAATCTCGCTGTATATAGGGTTGAGATACACTCGCGCACGGCGTAGTAATCACTTTATTTCTTTTATCGCTTTGGTTTCCATGATCGGTCTAACCTTAGGGGTTGCTGTACTGATTACAGTTTTATCTGTTATGAATGGTTTTGACCGAGAGTTAAAGAACCGTGTTTTAGGTATGATACCTCAAGCCACTGTTTCTTCAACACAAATTCTAACAGACTGGCCTGTACTTGCAAAGAAAATTGAACAACATAAGCATGTGACTGGTGTTGCTCCATTTACCCAACTACAAGGTATGCTTACGGCACAAGGACAGGTCGCCGGCATCATGGTGACTGGTATTGAACCTGAATATGAAAAGAAGGTTTCAATTATCCAAAATCATATGGTGGAAGGTAGCATAGATCAACTAAAAAAAGGTGAATATGGCATTGTTCTAGGCAAACAAATGACTGATGCGTTAGGCCTTGGTCTAAATGACAATGTCACCTTGGTTTTACCTGAAGCAACCCCTTCGCCAGCAGGAGTTGTACCACGTTTTAAACGTTTTAAAATCGTCGGTATTTTTAGTATAGGTGCAGAAGTTGATTCGAGTTTAGGTTACATCGCACTCAATGATGCATCTACGCTATTACGTCTACCTGACGGTGCGCAAGGTGTGCGTATGAAACTGGATGATATTTTCCAAGCGCCACAGGTTGCCAATGAAATTGTTCGTGAGTTACCAAGCGGTTTCTATGCCTCAGATTGGACCTATACGCATGGTAATTTATTCAGCGCAATCCAAATGGAAAAGGCAATGGTCAGTCTATTGTTATTCCTCATCGTACTTGTTGCTGCATTTAATATTGTCTCTTCATTGGTCATGGTTGTGACGGATAAAAAATCAGACATCGCGATTCTAAGAACATTAGGCGCATCACCAGCAACAATTACCCGCATTTTTATGGTGCAAGGTACTGTGATTGGTGTGGTTGGAACGGTTGCTGGTGCAATTTTGGGGATTATCTCTGCGTTAGGAATTAGTAACTTTATTGGCTGGTTGAATACTGCATTTGGATTACATTTATTCGATGCCTATTTTATCAACTACTTACCTTCTTATTTAAGATGGCAAGATGTAGTGGTGATTGTGAGCTTGTCCTTAGGCCTAAGCTTTATTGCAACCATTTATCCTGCATTGCGAGCAGCTAAAATTCAACCTGCGGAGGCGCTTCGTTATGAATAGTGCTACACAAAGTCCAGTGGTTTTAGAGGCGCAAAATATCTATAAATCGTTTACGGATGGCAAGTCGCATGTAGACGTGATTACAGGTTTATCTTTGCAAGTCGCGCAAGGTGAGTTTGTCTCTATCGTGGGTTCAAGTGGTTCAGGTAAAAGCACACTCTTGCATATTTTGGGGGGTCTTGATCGTCCGACCCAAGGTCTTGTCAATTTAAATGGCAAACGTTTTGATAACTTAGGTGAAGCTGAACGTGGTTTCTTACGTAATGAACATCTAGGATTTGTTTATCAGTTTCATCATTTACTGCCTGAATTTACTGCCCTTGAAAATGTCGCGATGCCGTTGATGTTAAGAAAAGATGCAGAGTATAAAAAGGTTAAAGAACGTGCTGAATATCTACTTGAACGGGTTGGATTATCACATCGTTTAACGCATCAACCTGGTGAGTTATCAGGCGGTGAACGCCAACGTGTGGCTTTAGCACGTGCTTTGGTCACTCAACCGAAGTTAATGTTAGCCGATGAACCGACAGGAAACTTGGATCGCAAAACAGCAAAATCTATTTTTGAATTACTGCGTGATTTACGTGAGGAATTTAATATGGCTATGTTGATTGTGACGCATGATGAGCAACTGGCAAAATCAGCAGATAGAATCCTACATATGCAAGATGGTATCTGGATCGATGGTTAAGTCAGCATTTATTTTGATGATATCATGCTGAATTGATGTATAATTTTTAAACTTAAGCCCAATCTGATTGGGCTTAATCAATAAATAAACACTGAAAACAATAAATAGAAAAACTATGTATATGTACATTGCTTTAATCGGATGGATATTGGGTATCTCGTTTATGGGATATTATTCACCCGCTTACTTTAATCTCTTGATTTGGATCAGCTTAGCATTAAGCCTAGTGTTATGTGTATGTCGATGCTTAAACTATAGCTTGATCAATTCTGTTGTATTTAAGTTGGTTTCTCTCAGTGCAGTGGGGATATCAAGTGGTCTCCTTGGTTTTTATTATGCAGATTTCGCACTTGAAAAAAGATTAAGTTTACGTGATACACCACATCATCAAATTGAAAAGATTATTTATATTTCTCGCATAAATACGATTAAGCCAACAGACTCATCCTCCAACACTCAATTGCCTAATACTCAACAGCGTATCCAACAAAAAGCATTGCTACTCGAACCCAACAAAGTCAGACAAATATTGATGTATCTGGATGACTCACAGTCTGAAATGATCCAACTGGGGCAATATTATCGGGTCACAGGGCAAATTAAACCGATTCATGGTTATGCTGTAGCTGGAGTTTTTGATAAAGAAAAATGGTTTTTACAAGAAAATATTCTGGCTGTATTCAAGCCCCAGTCGGTTGAACATATCGATGAAAATCAAGTGAAGCAATTGGGCTATAGCAGCTTTGTTGAGCAACAAAATAGCGTGCGATATAGAATTCAACTTAGTATCGAGAACTTACGTTTAAAGTTTCGCGATTTAATTGCTGATTCTTCTTTAAAAAATAAGGGCTTAGTCCTCGCATTATTGACAGGGGATGAAAGTTTATTGGCAAAAGAAACTCAAGACTTATTCAAAACCATGGGTATTTCTCATTTACTTGCAATCTCTGGGCCGCACGTATTAATTTTTGCCATATTGTTTTGCTTTTTATTTAACTCAAGCATTAAAAGAGTTTATCCACAGATTTTTTTGAATATTCCACAACCTTATTTATTGGTTTATCCATTTTTAGCTTGTGTGGTGTTTTATAGTGCTTTTGTTGGTTTTGAAATTCCTGCATTAAGAACCATGCTAACAGTTTCAATTCTAAGCGTTATTATTTTATTCAAGCAAAAGATTCAACCACTTAAACATTTATTATTGACCGCTAGTATTTTATTGCTGCTTGATCCTTTTAGTATCTTATCTTCTGCTTTTTGGCTGTCTTTTGGTTCATGTTTTATTTTGATTCGCGTCTATCAAACGGTTCAACAACATACTCTCCCAACTGTAGAGACATGGAAGACCAAGGCCAAGCTATTTATACGGGTATTGATTGATTCACAATGGAAAATATTTATTGCTTTACTGCCGGTGGTGCTGTGGATTTTTCAACAATTTTCGTGGATTACACCCTTGAGCAATTTGCTTGCAATTCCGATGATTGGCGCACTGATTGTTCCCATTGAAGTTTTGGCCGCATGTATAAGTATGCTATTTGAACCTTTGGGATTATGGCTTTTCACGATTTCTGATCTTTTATTGTCTATGTTGCTGTACCTACTGGAAAGATTAGATCAGCTGCTCAATTTTAAATTGAATTGGTGGGCATTTACTTCTCTAGAAATTGTTTGCATTGCTTTGGCTGTGTTTATTTTATTTTTGCCCAAAGGTGTGCTGCCAAAATTTTGGGCAATACTCTGTTTAATCCCCTTAGTGATCTCGCATAAGAGTTCTGCAATATTTCAACTGGATATCATAGATGTTGGGCAAGGGCAGGCCATTTTTTTAAATCTACCCAAACATAAAATGCTGATTGATACAGGAGGTTCATTTGATGAAGCAAGATTTAGTATCGGCAAAAATGTCATCATTCCATATCTGATGCGACAAGGGATTGCTCAATTGGATCAGGTGATTTTGACGCATTTAGATCAAGACCATAGTGGTGCATTTACAGAAATAAAGAAAGTGATCAAAATGAACAAAGTTTATTCAAATGAAACAGATGCGCGTTTTAACTTACATGACTTTGACTATTGCCATCAAGGGCAATATTGGCAATATGAAGATGTTCGAATTTCAGTTCTGGCACCTGATAAAAATAGCCTAAGTAAAGCTGCCTATGATCGAAATGAACTATCTTGTGTGATCTATATTCAAGTCCCTCAATCAAAGTCATATCAAAACTTTTTATTGATGGGGGATGCGGGATGGGAAACGGAATTTAATCTGTTAAGACAATATCCCGATTTAAAGGTGGATGTCTTAGTACTGGGTCATCATGGCAGTAAAAATAGCTCTTCTTATGCCTTTTTAAAGCAGTTACAGCCTAAACTTGCGATTGTATCGGCTGGATATGCCAACCGTTATGGTCATCCACATCCGATTGTATTAAGACGGCTAGAGGTGTTGAATATTCCAGCTAAAACCACGATTGAGCAAGGCTCTATCCAATTTAAGCTAAATCCACAAGGGCAGATGGAGGTGACTGGTTATCGCCAAACTTTAAAGTGGCTCGCTTTCCGTGATCGCATCATTGCGGACTGAAGTGACCATTTCCATCGCTTCTTTATTGGGTACATTATAAATCTGTTTGAGTTTTGGATGAGCTTTAAAGCGTTTATAACTCCAGTGATAATGTTCTGGATATTGGCAAATTAATTTTTCCAGCGCAGTGTAAATGATATGCGTACCTTGATTGGCATCCACCTGATAGATCTTTTCATCAATCGGCTGAACCACCATATCAAAACCCTGATTGTCATTTCGGATTGCATATAAGAAAAGTGCTTTGGATTTGGTTTTTTGGATCAGTTTGGCACTTAAATTACTCGAAGAGAGTGGAATCCCGAAATATTCAATCAGTTCTCCACCTTGGTGGGGTGAATGATCAGGCAAAATCACAGTTGTACCACCTTGTTTTAACGCCCTAAATATTTGTCGTACACCAGATTCATCTGTTGGAACTAAGCTGGCATTTTCACGACTTCGCGCTGCACGTACAAAACGATCCGCACTCTCATCCTTAATCGGTTCATACATAATGGTCATTTGGGTATATTGGGCAAACCATGCATTCATAATTTCCCAAGTACCAAAATGAGGCACGATTAGTACGAGGCCTTTTTTTTCAGCAATGGCCTCATGGAAATAATGTTCACCTTCAATATGATGAATACGATCGATATTTTTTTGATTGGAACTGCCCCAAACCGTAAAAAACTCCATATAGGATTGTAGTTCGTTACGGATCGCCTGTTCTGTAATTTTCTCGCGTTTAGGTTTATCAAGATCTGGAAAGCAAATTTCAATATTTAGACGAATGGTTTCAGATGTTTTTGTGATATGTAATAAATTGACCAGTCCTGCCAAAATGCGCGCAATAAAACGCGCGATTGGGATCGGCAGTCGACTGAAAAAATTGAGAAGTCGCGAAGTAGTGGTCTTATGTTTATCAGTCATCCGGATCTAAAATTAAAGCAAAGGTTAAGTAATAGTGAGATTTAGCGAATTATTATAAGTTAAATCGTAATGATTAAATAGATTATACGGATTCCGTGTATATAATGAAGCATGAAAAATTAATTTGGATGGTATAAATGTCAGATTGGCCGCCGAAACCTCAAAATGACAATACAAATTTGAATTCCTCTGCAGGCCAACAGCCTACAGGACAGGAATGGAAGATCTTAGAGAAAGCAGTTCTTGCTTCAGTTGAAGAGCAACGTCGTACTCGTCGTTGGGGGATCTTCTTTAAAATACTCACTTTTCTTTATATTCTGTTTGTCTTAGTTGCACTAGGTAAGAGTTGTTCATTATCTGGGGCAGATGATGGAACAATAACCTCAGAGAATCATTTAGGGGTTGTCAATATCGTTGGTACGATTGATTCAAGTAGTCAAGGTGTAAATAGTACCGATACAATTAAATCATTAAAGAAAGCCTTTGAAGCAAAATCTGCGAAAGCTGTTGTACTGAATGTGAATTCACCAGGTGGGTCACCGGTTCAGTCTGATGATATTTGGCAAGAGATTCAATATCTTAAAAAACAAAATCCAGAGAAAAAAGTCTATGCTGTGATTGGTGATATGGGCGCTTCAGGTGCTTACTATATTGCATCAGCAGCAGACGAAATTTGGGTGAATCCTTCGAGTTTGGTGGGGTCAATCGGTGTGATTATGCCGAACTATGGTGTAAATGGTTTAACCCAAAAATTAGGTGTTGAAGACCGTACCATGACGTCGGGAAGCAATAAAGACATACTTAGTATGACCAAGCCGATTAATCCAGAACAACGTGCGCATATTCAAGCTTTACTGGACAATGTCCATGATCACTTTATCGATGCTGTGAAAAAAGGCCGTGGTGAAAAGCTGAAATCGAAAGATCCAGCGATTTTCTCTGGCTTATTCTGGACAGGTGACCAAGCCATTAAATTGGGTATTGCAGATAAAGCTGGGAATATTGAAACATTGAAACGCGAATTAAAAGTGAAAAAGGCAGTCAATTATACGGTTGAGCGTAGTCCATTTGATTCAGTTCTAGGCCGTTTAGGTTCAGAAATGGGAAATGGCTTAGGTGAAGCTGTAAGCCAAAAACTGGGTATGAACCAAGATGTGAAAATGCAATAGTTCAGATCTTATGGATCAGTAAAAAGTAATAGAGCAGTAGCATTGCTGTTTACTGATCCATCCTGTATGAAATAAAAACAAAGTTGAAAAAAAGAAAATGAAAAATTAAGCCAAACACAATTTTAAAGCGCTATTTTCTTGTTATCTTAAGCCTTTATAACTGCTTTAGACCTGTTTAACTCATTTGAATGGCATCACTGAGTACAAAACAAGAGCACGGGGTTCACTTAAAATGTTTAACTGAATCTGATTTATCAGCTACAGTATTTTCAATTCATCATATTTAGAGTGTAAAGCAAGACATGGTTAGCCTATCTCACATGAAACCTGTTATTCATTTTGCCCATGCCAATGGTGTGCCATCTCAAGTCTATACCAAGCTATTTGATTTACTGAAAGATCAATATGATGTGATTTATGTTTCTTTATTAGGCACAGATCAACGTTATCCTATTGATAACAATTGGTCGAATTTTGCAGATCAAGTGATTGATAGTATTGTGCAACAGTCTAATGGACGTAAAGTGATTGGTTTAGGTCATTCATTAGGCGCCGTTGCAACCTTTTTAGCCTCATTTAAGCGTCCAGATTTATTTGAACAAGCAATTTTATTGGATCCTCCTTTGATTATGGGGACAGCCTCCTTTATTTTTAATCTTGCAAAGAAATTTTATCCTCAAAAAATCGATGTAATGACACCAGCGCATCTCAGCATACGCCGTCGAGATCATTGGGATTCACGTCAACAAGCTGCAGAGTTGTTACGTCCAAAGGGGTTTTATCAGCATTTTGATGCAGATTGTTTTCAGGCTTATATTGATTATGCGTTGACAGAAGATCATGTGCGCGGTGGGGTGACTTTGACCATTCCTAAAGATGTTGAAGTTGCAATTTTTAGAACAGGTCCTTCTTATTGGTGGTTACCTCATCCACAACCGCAAATTCCTGTAGATTTGGTCATTGGTTCAGAGAGTCCTTTTTTAAAACGTAAATTTCCACAAATTACCAAAAAGAAATTTAATATTCCTTTTACCCTGACGGCTGGAGGACATATGTTTCCTTTGGAACATCCAGTTGAAACTGTTGAATTAATTAAAAGGCTGATTCAACAGAATCGATGATTTTAGGTAATTTTTTATGCAAATATTTAGGGTGTGTAGACATTTCATAAATGGCTTGCGTTGTAGGTTAAAATTGAGCAGGCAAGGCATGAAACGAAGAGAATAGCGAGACTATTTTCGAGTTTCATAACGTAGTCTGAGATAATTTTAGTCACAACCCTTCGGGACTAGAGTGTTTTTTGCCGCTACGTCGTTACGAACTACTCATTTAGAATAACTAAATTTCATACTCCGCGCCTAGTATCGCCTAAAAAACACTCGTAGTCGCAAACGTAGACGAATTGTCTACAGACCCTGATGATTTGAGAATAAGTAGTGATGTTCTATTGGGATCTTACCAATTCGGACCAACACAGATCATTGATGTTGAATTTGATTTAGAAGTTGAAAAGCCTAAATTTCATGATTTTGTGACGTTGCTTCAATCCGCTGTAAATGTGATGGGCAAACTGACCCAGCAGAAATTAAGTGAACTTCAATCTCAGATTGCTAAAGAACTTACTGACGCTGCTTATATTGACATGGAAGCCGAGATTAGGCATCAGCGGCAACAAGCCTTAAAAGCGCAGTTATGTTTATACAAAATTTGCTTTTTTATCGAAGGCGTAACGAGTTTAATTTTTATTGCGCAAATGGACTATCCTGGCTTGTGGATTTATTGTCAAATCAATTCAGCATATGAAATTGAAGATATAGAGGTTTCTGAAGCGCGTTAAATTATCGTTCAACTTTTTGTTTAGATAGCAGATTATAAAATTTTTTTAGCCATAAAAAATGCATCCGAGGATGCATTTTTTCGACAGTATTTTAAATCAAGCAATACTTAAAGCTGGCAAAATTGAATTGGCTGTTTAAGTGCTTGCCCCTTATATAAAACCTGACCATTTTCCAAGTGTTGAATGGTGCCATTACAGATCCATTCAACTGCTTGAGGATAAATTAAATGTTCAAGTACATGTACACGTGCTGCAAGGGATTGCACATTATCATGTAGATCGACTGTTAAAACACCCTGAGTCAACGCTTGTCCAGCATCTAACTCAGCAGTGACATAATGTACAGTACACCCGTGTAAAACATCACCTGTATTTAAAACACGTTGATGTGTATGCATGCCTTTGTAATAGGGCAATAGTGAAGGGTGGATGTTGACCATTTTCCCTTCCCATGCTTGGACAAATTTGGCACTGAGAATACGCATAAAACCAGCGAGAATGACTAAATCAACATCCCAATCCAGTAATTGTTGATGCATGACAGCATCAAAAGTTTCACGATCAGGATAGTGTTTATGCTCAATCACCGTGGTTGCAATGCCTGCTTTTGCAGCGCGTTCTAAGGCAAATGCTTCAGGTTTATTGGAAATGACCCCCACGATTTGCCCTGAAAGATTGGCATCAATCAAGGCTTGAAGGTTACTTCCACTGCCTGAGACAAGTACAGCAATTTTAATCATGTGAGAGACTTATGCAAAAATCACACGAATTTTTTCATCTGCGCCTTCAATAGAAGCTGCATTTTCTTGGATATGACCAATTGTCCATGCTTTTTCGCCTTGAGCAGTCAAAACTTCAATAGTTTTGTCAGCATCTGCAGCATCAACTGCAATGACCATACCCACACCACAGTTAAATGTGCGGTACATTTCAAATTGTTCTACAGCACCTTCACGTTGTAAAAGTTTGAACAATTCAGGCCATTGCCAAGACGATTCATTAATCACCGCTTGAGCGCCATTTGGAAGTACGCGAGGTAAATTACCAGGTAAACCGCCGCCTGTGATGTGTGCCATTGCATGGACATCAACTTGTTTGCACAGCTCAAGTACTGATTTTACATAAATACGTGTTGGTTCCATTGCAACATCAGCAAGCGGACGACCATCTACAATTTGAGTTAAATCGACGTTTTTCACGTCTAAGATTTTACGAAGTAAAGAATAACCGTTTGAGTGTGCACCAGAAGAGGCTAAGCCGATAAGAACATCACCTGCTTTTACTTTCGTACCATCAATGATTTTGCTTGCTTCAACTACACCCACAGAAAAACCTGCGAGGTCATAGTCTTCACCTTCATACATTCCTGGCATTTCAGCAGTTTCACCACCGACCAATGCGCAGCCTGCAAGCTCACAACCTTTACCAATACCCGTCACAACATTTGCAGCAACATCAACATTTAAATGTCCAGTTGCGTAATAATCGAGGAAGAATAGAGGTTCAGCACCACATACAAGAAGATCGTTTACACACATTGCAACCAAGTCTTGACCAATCGTGTCATGACGATTTAAGTTCAATGCTAAACGTAATTTTGTACCGACACCATCTGTACCAGATACAAGAACAGGTTCTTCATAACCTTTAGGGATTCTGCAAAGTGCGCCGAAGCCGCCTAAACCACCCATTACTTCAGGGCGTGTTGTACGTTTAGCGACAGATTTGATTCGATCGACAAGTGCGTCGCCCGCTTCAATATCGACACCAGCGTCTTTATAGCTTAAACCAGTGTTTGGGGTAGAAGTTGAGTTGCTCATAATTGAAGTCTCCGCATTCGCGCGGGGATTATACCCGAATATACGAAACTCTTATGTTATTTCTGCACTAAAATGCTATCTTTATGAAAATATTTTCCCCTCCATAACGAATAAATTTGAAAAAGGCGTGATTCGATGCACGATCGGACTTTAAAACGAATTTTTATCCTTGCTGGAATTGCTTTAGTTTTATGGATTTTATATTTATTAAAACCTGTAGTGATTCCTTTTGTTGCGGCTTTTCTGGTTGCCTATTTATTTAGTCCAGTGGTGGATAAGCTGTCAAAAGTTTTACCAAGGTGGCTCTCTATTTCGGTGGTTTTTATTGGAATAGGCGTGTTACTGACTTGGGCAATATGGTTTGTTGTGCCCTTGGTTTGGAAACAATTAATTTATGCCCGTGACAGTATTCCTGCGGGAATCCATTGGGTGAATTCAACTTTCTTACCGTGGTTGTCCAACAATTTCAATGTTGAACATATGGAATTGGATACAGACCAAATTTCTAAAGTGGTGATGGAGTATGTTCAGACCAACTATAGTGCGGACAGTATTCAAGCGATGGCTTTAAAAATTGCCCAATCTGGACTGAGTTTTATTTCGATCGGCGGAACAATTGTTTTAATTCCAATTATTGCATTCTATTTCTTGCTTGATTGGAAGCGGATGTTGGAACACTTAAAAAGTTTTATTCCCCGTCAATATGAAAGCAATGTACTTAAAATTGTTGGTGAATGTCATAGCGTTTTGGGGGCTTTTGTCAAAGGACAGTTCCTTGTGATGATTTTATTGGGAATCGTCTATGCCGTAGGCTTGCAGCTGGTGGGTTTAGAGGTCGGATTAATCATTGGAATGATTGCGGGGCTGTGCAGTATCATTCCATATCTTGGATTTGGTGTCGGAATTATTGCGGCAGTGATTGCTTGTTTTTTCCAGTTTGGTCTAGATCCAAAACATTTATTGATGGTTCTGGCCGTATTTGGTGTAGGGCAGCTCATCGAAGGATATATTCTTCAACCGTTCTTATTGGGTGATAAAATTGGTTTATCTCCTGTAGCTGTGGTATTTGCAGTACTTGCGGGGGCTCAGTTGGGTGGCTTTGTGGGGATGTTGATCGCACTGCCAGTTGCAGCTGTTATCGTGGTTTTACTCAAGCATCTCAAAGATTTATATCAAGAAAGTCAGTTCTTTAAAGCAGAGGATACTTTAGTGACTATACAAAATAATGGCACTACTGAAACAATTTCAGTCGAAAGCGACAAAGTTGATCTTGATATTGAAGTTAAAAACACGCAAGATACTGATCAATCGATTAAAAATGATCAAAATCCACTTTAGGAATGATTTGAATATATGCGTCAATTACAGTTGGATATAGAACCACAACTGGATGCCAGAATTAGTGATTTTTCTGGGCCAGGCTGGGGACCTGTAATTGATGCTGTGCGTCAGCTTCATGCAGGGCTGATGAATCGTTTCTACATCTATGGTGGTGCTGGAACTGGAAAAAGTCATTTACTCACGGCGATTTGTGATTCTTATTTAGAGATTGGCAAATCTGCGATTAAAGTTTCGCTCTTAGAACTACTTGATGCACCTATAGAAGCAATTACCTCATTAGAAAGCTATGATTTGGTTGCCTTGGATGATATCGAGGCCATTAGTGGCGTACCACATTGGCAAAAAGCGGTATTTCATCTGATTAATAACAATAACGAAGATGGCGGACAGTTGGTGTTTTCATCACGATTTGCGCCGATAGAATTAAAGCTAGAATTACCAGACCTACAATCTCGCCTTACTCAGGCAGTCAGTGTAAAAGTACCGAGTGGACAGTCCTATGCAGATCGACATGCTTTATTGCATTCTGTGTTGGAACGTCGGGGTGTACATTTTGACCCACAAATAACGGAATATTTGCTATTACATGGGCCACATCAAACGAGTACACTACTTCAGTCTGTTGAACAGCTAGAAAAGTTATTAAAGGGTGAGAAAACTAAATTATCTCATGCAACTTTAAGACAGCTCTATGCATTGATTGATGAATATCGACAATAGTTGATTTTTACTATTGTTGAGTGCGCGTAACACAAGAGGTGAAGTCAATAGATCGGCCGATGAAAATTCTTGAGAATTTTTATTGTGTGTGACAAAGTACGCAAAAAGGACTGATAGCAAAGCGTAATGCTGGCTAATAAGAAATAATTAAAAGAAATCAAGGAGACTATAATGCTCAAACGGGGCATAGGCTTAGGATTATTATGTATTACTGGTCAGGCATTTAGTGCAAATATTACTGTGACTACCACAGACGATATTGTAAAAGCTGATAATCAGTGTTCATTAAGAGAAGCAGTTGAATATGTCAATCAGGGAATGCCTGAAGCTGGCTATAATGGTTGTGGCGGCGGCAAAGAGGTGACTGCAAAAATTATATTACAAGGCAATAAAGAGTATTCACTGAATAAGCAAATCCGAATATTAAAAGATGTCGCATTTGGTTCGACTTATGAAAGTAACGTAAATAATACACAAACGCTTGTAGGTAAAAACAATGCCATTATTAAAATGGTTGGAAAAGAACGTTTATTTAAGATTGAAAAAGATATAGATCAGAAAGCAGAGACACCACCTGCAATGCTGAAAGTTTCATTTGATGAAATTACCCTGAAAGGCTGTGGCCAAGATGTATGCGCTGAGCAAGGTGGTCTGATCTATAACAAAGAAGCATTGGGGATAAGTAATAGCCAACTTTTAGATGGTCATGCAAAGGAAGGTGGGGCAATCTATAATGCAGGTATTTATGCCGCGAATACAGCATTAAGTATCGTTGCTATTAACAAGACCTTAATCAAAGGCAATAAAGCAGAAAAAGGTGGTGTAATTTATACTGAATTACCTGCATTTGTTATCACACAATCCTTGATTCGAGATAATGAAGTTACCGATGCTACAAGTTCAAACTTTGAAACAAAAAATCAATTTTCTGAAGATGCACTAAAAGCCTTAGTAGGTTCTTCTACGTTCTATGGAATTGAAAATAGTACGATTTTTAACAATAAAGGCTATGTGGTTAAAGTCTACGATGCTATGCAGCTCAACAATATCACTATGATTCTCAATAGTATGGGCCTTATTGTAGATGCGCCTCAAAAGAAAGGTTTTGTCGCAAATAGTATTATTGCCAAAAATGGTACACAAGATTGTACGATTGTGGCTGGTGGTGAGGCAGAACAGATCAGTAATAATCTTTATTCTTCAGGATGTAATGGTTTTAAAGCAACAGCATTGGGTAATGCGCAACTGATTGCTGGAAGTACCACAGAAGGAAAATGTGACTTTAGTACCAATGGGATTTTATGTCCGTTTGCTGAGGCACCGAGTGTAGCCTTAGGTTATTTTTTACCAAGAATTTTACCAAGTTATAACTCGGCTGAAGATTCTCTGATTATTAACCATGGTCCAGAACCTCAAAATAAAATAGCAGCTTGTTCAACTGTTGATCAGCGGAGTAAACAGAGAAATTCCAATTCAGAATTATGTGATCGTGGTGCAATTGAACTGGTAATTGACCTCGCAAATATTTCGACCGTAGGGCAAGATATTTTATATGGTGAAATAGCTAAGTTTTCAATCTCTGATCAATTACAAGATGGTGAACTTGTTAGTGCTGAAAAGTGTAAACAAATTTTTAATCGCGAATTGGATGACAATGGTAAGCCTTGGCAAATAGGTTGTTTAAAGATTATTCAAACTAATACCCCATCGAAAGGCACCATGACGATAAATCAGGCAGGTGATATTGTGTATACACCGAATGGTCAATGGCAAGGTTCAGATGAATTTAAAATTAATGTGGTGACATCGACCACAAGTTTTAATAAATCGGATAATCCTTATATTACGATTCCTGCACGAATTGTACAAAGAAAGCCAGATGATTTTAAAAACTATAAAGTAAAGACCTCTGGTGGAAGTCTAGGATTTCTTTCAATCATTGGACTGATTGGTTTAGCTGGCTATCGACGGATCAAGTATAAGTAAAGGATTGCACATGAAAAATTATAAAAAAGGATTTCTGACACTTGTTATATTGTCGACCATGTCTTTGATGGCGGCAGAAGATAAAACGATTTATGTAACCACCTTTGATGATGAGGATGGGACAAATCCTGACAAGTGTTCATTAAGAGAAGCGTTACACGCTGCCGCAACACATAAAGCTTATGGTGGCTGTAGCGCAGGACAGGTTTATTCAACAGTACCCAATGTGATTCAGTTGGAAGCAGGTGAATATAAGCTGACTAAAGAGTTAAGACCGAACTCAGATGTTTCCATTATTGGTAAAGAACCTGGTGATTATAGTCGCCCAGATGTATTGACCAATAGTTTCCCTGCTGCAATTCCAATAAGAACCATAATTTCAGGACAAGGGAGCTCACGTATTTTCAATACCATTTATGAAAATAAGCCGAGTCTAACACTGAATGATGTAATTTTAAAAAATGGATCGAGTTTAAATGACAGCAATAATAATGTGGGTGGAGCAATTTATGCTGGCGGTGCGTTAACCTTAAATAATGTAAATATTATGGGGTCCAGTGCGAAAGCAGGTGGGGCAATTTATTTAAATGATGTCTCAAGTTCTCTGACCATAAATTATGGTGTATTTCAGACCAATAAAGCTGAACAGGGCAGTGTACTTGGGATGACCTGTGCTGATAATTTAGAGTTTACCAAACGTAATATTGCAGTGAGTGGGGTAACATTTATTGACAATGGTTCTGCAGATAGCCTCAGTATGTTTAGTTTTTGTGGGCAACCTGCAGTGACCTTTACTGCAAATACCATAACTCAGAATACTGCAAGTGCGAGTCAAGGGCGTATCATTCAATTTAGCCAATTGACACCACAAGGAAAGGTTAATTTTAGTAATAATTCTTCTTTATCACTGATCAGCAATACCATTGTCAATAATAATGCTTGGGCAACATTATTGTATGGATACAATGGGATAAAAGCATTAAGTAATAATATCTTGGCTTACAATACTGGAAAATCTTGCCGTTATGCAAATGGTGATGTAAGCAAAGTTGAAGGTTCGCGTGTAGTGCTTGGATATAATGCTTTAAAATTGACTGCTGGTGATGATCAATGTGAGGTTGCAGAGGAAGTAAGGAAAGAGGATAAAGATCATACGTTTGATGTGAGTAATATTGCATTCACGACTATTTTAAATAAGATAGAACCGCCAAGTGAGTCTACAGGCTTTATGCCAATGTATTTCCCTATAAACTTAGGCACAGACAAAGACCTGGTTGATATTGGTTATACAGGCTGTAGTGGAACTGATCAGCGTGGTGTCACGCGAGTGATTGCAGAAAACTCCAATGGTCTAAATGATGTGGCAAACTCATGTGATATTGGCTCTACAGAGGTTTTACGTCTTACTGCAAATAATCTGAAGGCAAGTAATACTTCGGTGGTTGCCGCACTTAATTCTTATCAAAATATATTGGATAATTATAATAAGTTGATTGCAGATCCAGCGACCAAACAGGAGTATATTCCTTTTTATAAAATCCAATCAGAGCTGTATAGTAATTTAATCAAATACACCAAATCAGACCAGAAATATCGCACGATCTTTGTCGATCCTTTTGCAGCCAATCTACCTGCAGAAATTATAACCAAAGACGCTATTGGTAATGATGTGCGAGTGGTAAAACATTTAACTGCAGACAATTATAATGTGATTGTAGAACCACTTGGTGTCGGTGTATTAAATGATAAGAAACAATTTGTAGGTAAAAAAGAGCCAAAATTTGACTGTGTATGGAATAAAGACTTAAAGAGAATCATGTTATGGCGTATAGATGACAATGTTACACCATCGGGTGATAATGAATTCTGTAGCTATAAACTTGAGTTAAAGACAAATAAAAACATTACATCTTCAGCCTATATAATTGGAAGCTTTACCAATATTGCACCTATTGCTAAAGATGCAACATTTAATATTGAACATGGCTCAACCAAAGCGATTGATGTAGATTTACTGCAATATGCCAATGATGATGGTGATGGTAATGCTGCTGCGTTAACAGCTAAACCCAATAAACCAAAATTTTATGTCAATGCAGATGGGGTTGAATTACCAATCCGAATTGGTAAAAACATCGATCCTGTTATAATAACGGCGGATCGTAGTGGGCCTTGTCCTGGTAGCGACAATAAATATACCTGCTATGGTGGCAAAATCCATATTCAACTCAGAAATACACTTGATCCATTTAGTTATAAATTTACCTATTATGTGTATGATGCGGATGGAAAAATTTCTACTCCTGAAAATACAGAGTTTGATGCGGCTACAGTTACTTTAAAAAACTCAGGTACAGCGCCGGGAAGCCCTCGTGTAAGCGGTGGTGGTTCATTGGGTTGGTTGAGTCTTCTTGGGTTATTAGGGCTGACAGGTTATCGTCGTTATCAAGCGAATAGACAACCAAAGCCGTAACAGTCAAATCAATACAGATAAAATGATCGTTTTTAACACATTGTGTTATAGCAAAAAGCCAGTTTATAAAAACTGGCTTTTTGCTATCTGTATGTTTTTTGCTATTTGTATGGGCTTTCTTCCTAATTTGTATTATAAGTTTTAAATAGAAAGGGTTTGTTGATTGATTTCCCTTAAATCATTGAAAAGTTATTCATTTTGAACTGATATGAAGCAATTTACTGTACTTACACCGCTTGAACAGATCTCATGTAGTTCTGATGAATTACTTTCGATTAAAAGAAATGATTTGGTTCCATTACTCGACAATCAAACACGACTGAATTTATATGCCGATCAGTTGATTCAAGCACAATCGGTACTGCTAAAAGCCATTGATCCAAGTTTGACGCAAAAGCTGAGTCAAATTATTGCACAAATTATTCAGCAATTATCTGCATCCAAGAAAAAGCTAAATCAACGTAAATTCAATGCGATACAAAAATGGTTAGGCTTGGATTTGGAGTTTGGTGTCGGGCAAGTCAAATATTTAAATGATTTAGAAAGTTTAATTGATGAAGCCAAACATTTGAGTCAAAGATTACAAATCGAAATTCAAAAGTCGGAAGCAAGATTCCAACAAGCCAATGGTTTAAGAGAGCAAATGGCGAAATATATTCGTGCAGCGCAGGAATTTTTACATGAATATCCTGCTTTTGTACAACATCGTCATCCCTTGGATAACTTTGCAGAGCGGTTGTCTAAGAAAGTCAATACGCTACAAACGTTACAAGCCAGTAATGATATTGCGTTAGCACAAATGCAGTTAACACAACAACTTTCATTGAGCTTACTTGATCGCTTTAATGAAGCTCAGCATGTTCTGATTCCTGCATGGCAATATCATGTCAAACAGAGTAGTGCGCAGAATTCTTTTACAACGACTGAAGAACTGGATAAAAGTCGTGATAAATTAATTCAATCATTAAAGAAATCATTAGAAAATAAATAGGATACAAGTATGAGCGATTCGAATCATCAAGCATTAACTGAACAATCCAATACGCCGTTGGAATTGCAAAAGTTTGAACAATTGAATTTGAAAGAAATAGGTTTAAATACTGAAGATTTTAATGAAGTTGTAAATGCGCATAAAGACTTGGCCAATATTAATCATGCATCTGTTGCTGAATATGGTAAAAATATTGCGACCAAAACATCCTCATATACAGATGAATTACTCAACTTGGTCAAAAATAAAGACTTAGATGTGACTGGGCAAAAATTAAATGAAGTTGTGCAAGTTGCTCAGCAATTGAATACATCCAGCATTTTGAATCAATCAAAAAACTCAGGATTTATTGGTAGTATACTCAGTAAGTTTAAAGGTGCTAAGCAAAGTTTCGATCAACATTTTAATACCACCAAAGAGCAAATAGATTCATTGGTCAAAGAAATTGAAACATCGCAAACAGGTTTAAAAGCACGGGTAGATACATTAGATCGTATGTTTAATGGGGTGCAAGAGGAATATCGACAGTTGGGTATTTATATTGCCGCAGGTCGAATTAAGCAAGTCGAAGTACAGCAAGAAATTGCGACTTTATCTCAGCAAGAGCAAGATCCTAAAATCAATCAGCGTGTTTATGACCTTAACCATTTAGCCAACAATTTAGAAAAGCGGGTCAGTGATTTACAAGTCTTGCAACAATCTGCAATGCAAACCTTACCGATGATTCGTATTATTCAATCCAATAATATGATGTTGGTCGATAAATTTTATGCGATTAAAAATATTACTTTACCCGCATGGAAAAACCAGATCAGCTTGGCGATTTCTCTAAATGAGCAACGTAATAGTGTACAACTTGCCAACACGATTGATGATGCAACCAATGAGCTATTAAAACGCAATGCAGATTTACTTCATCAAAATTCTGTGGATACTGCCAAAGCCAATCAACGTTCAGTGATTGATATTGAAACGCTTGAACATGTTCAAAATACCCTGATTAAAACTGTAAATGATGTCATTCAAATTCAGAAAGAGGGCATGCAAAAACGTGAAGAGGCTTCGACTCGGATTAAAGCGCTTCAATCGAATTTACAACAGTTGGTATTAGATACCAGTACGCATCAATCCTAAGCCAAATCTTAAATCTTGGCACAATCTCATCTAAAGGTGTAAAGGTTGACTGAAAAAACTCAATATCCTGTAGATATTCAACAGATCGAACATGGATTAAAAATACTTCAGCATCGAAAACGGAATTTGATGGTTTCGGCTGTGGTTTTATCCTCTGTAGGTATCGCAAGTTTAGTTTCTGTTTTTTTTCAACAGGAATTGGTTTTTAACTTGTTTGGTGTAGCACAACAGGTTCATCAATTGCACTTGCCATATATTCTAGATCAGCAGTTAAGAGAATATATCCATCAACCAGACTACCTGATGAATGCATTATCATGGTTTGGCTGGTTGATCTTAAAATTAATTGTGTCTTTTATTGGCGCATTTATTATTGTTGCTGTATTAAAAAAAATTCGCTTTTTTAAAGTCCGCTTTCAATCATTTATCCTTAAATTTGTTGCATGGCTGTTATCCTTGATTGTGCTATGGTCTGGTTTGACTTATGTGCAATATGATCTTAAAGATGATGAAGACAAAGAGTTAAAATCATTTATAAAGTATGATCAAAACATTCAGCAAAGCGATATTTATCAATATCTGCAAAGATCTGATGCGCCTGAAACAGTACAAAGCTATTTATTGGCACAAACTGCGTTGATGCATAAACCTGTTGATAAGGTTGTGGCTACGGTTTACACAGAAAAATTGATTAAAGCGGAGCAATCTGATTCCCGCTTTTTAGAATATGGCTTTAAACCTGAGCAATTATGGACAATTCAACATCAGGTATTTAATCGAGCGCTTTCCCCGATTGCGCAAGGTGTTGAAGCGCAAGTGAGTCGTGCAAGCTTTTGGTCGAACATTGTTGAAAAGGTTTTATGGGGAATTTCAGCACTCAGTTTATTTTTTAGCTTGATGATTTATTGGGTGGCAAGTCGAATTGCCAAACGTTTACACCGAATTGGTCATCGTATCGGTTAGTGCAACGCTACAAAGCTTATACTTTGTAAAAATCCTGGTAAAAAGCACTTTTGCTAATCACAAAAGTGCTTTTTTATTGCTGTAAAATTAAATCTCGTTGTCCTAAGCGACATCTTTCGCTCGGTTGGTAATCAGATCTTTCAGTTCTAAGGTATCAAAGGTTTTATCCCAAATTTCACCATCCACAATATAGTAGGGGGTAGGGTGTTTACCGAAACCTTGTACATAATGAGTAATCTCAGTTTGTTTGTCTGCGATTTCCTTATGTTGAATAGAACGTAGAACTTTCGTACCATCCAAGCCCATACCTTCAATGATTTGTTTCAGCACTTCAGGGTTGGCAATGTCTTTACCATGGGCGAATATGGCATGGAATAAAGCCTGCGTTAATGCGAATTGGTCAAAGATATTATCTAAAGCCAATATCGCCTGATGGGCTAAGCGGCTATTGGGCATACGCTTCATATGCTCAATATCCACGGTTAAATCTTGACTATAGGCAGCAAATTTTGCCATATCAAGTTTACGATTGGCTTCTTTGGTTCCATATCTTTCAGTTAGGTATTGATAAACATCTAAGCCTTGTTCTGGAATTTCTGGTAAAACTTGCACAGGTAATAATTCGATTTTTTTCGCCATGGGTTGATTCCAATGTTGTTTGAGTTTTTCAAACGCCACATAACTCATTGGATAGACGATATCGAATACGAACTCTATTTTCATTGTTTTACCTCTTCACTTATTTATTCAGGAATTGTGAATAAGTACACCTTGTTGTACTTAATTGGAGAAACCACAACATAAATTTAGCTTAAAACTTTGTGGCTTGGCTGCGCATGAATTTTTGTAGAGAGATGGTCGAAGAAATATTATTTTTGTTGAAAATTAATCTAATTTTAAGTTTCGAGGAAGTCGGGGGGTGTCTATTGATTTTCTAGTCAATGCCCATATATATACCAGCATTAAAGAATTTAAATTTGAGAATAGGGGGATATGCTGATGAGAAAGTCGTTGATTTTTGTTAAACTAAAAAACCGATTGATTTAATAAAAACAAACTGTTTTATCTATTTTTTAAATAGACGTAATATACATTCAACGAAAGAAATTTACTCCCTTGGAGATTGTTAGCATGTTAGATACAAATACTTCTGCTCAATTAAAAACATTGTTAGAGCGTCTTGAGAGCCCAATTGAAATTGTTGCTTCTTTAAATGGTTCTGATAAGTCAGACAAAATTAAAGAATTGGTGACTGAAATTGCTGCACTGTCAGATCAAGTGACTGCACGTTTCGATGGTCAGAATGATCGTAAACCGAGCTTTGGTATTGCAAAAGTAGGTGAACAACCTCGTGTATTCTTTGCTGGTTTACCGATGGGGCATGAGTTTACCTCGTTAATTTTAGCTTTATTACAAGTATCAGGTTATGCGCCAAAAGTTTCTGATGAAATCTTGGCTCAAGTTAAAGGTTTAAACCTGACTGCAAATTTTGATGTATTTGTTTCTTTAAGCTGCCATAACTGCCCAGATGTTGTTCAAGCACTTAACTTGATTGCAATTAATAATCCAGGCACTACAGCAACCATGATCGATGGTGCATTCTTCCAAGATGAAGTTGAAGAACGCAAAATTTTGGCTGTACCTATGGTTTTCCAAAATGGCGAACATATTGGTCAAGGTCGTATGACTTTGGAAGAAATTGTTGCGAAATTGGACAGTGGTGCTGCAGCTAAAGATGCTGAAAAGCTGAATGCTAAAGAAGCGTTTGATGTATTGGTGATTGGTGGTGGGCCTGCTGGTGCAACATCTGCGGTTTATGCTGCACGTAAAGGGATTCGCACAGGTATTGTTTCTGAGCGCTTTGGTGGTCAAGTCATGGACACCATGGATATTGAAAACTTTATCTCAGTACAGAAAACACAAGGTCCTAAGTTTGGTTCAGATATGGAAGCGCATGTACGTGAGTACGGTGTGGACATTATGAACTTACAAAAAGTGAAAAACATTGTCGGTGCAGATCAAACAGCCAACGGTTTAGTTGAAATTGAACTGGAAAATGGTGCAAAACTTGAATCAAAAACGGTCATCTTATCTACAGGTGCGCGTTGGAGAGAGATGAATGTACCGGGTGAGAAAGAGTATAAAACACGTGGTGTTGCGTATTGCCCACACTGTGATGGCCCATTATTTAAAGGTAAGAAGGTTGCCGTGATTGGTGGGGGTAACTCAGGTGTAGAGGCCGCAATTGATCTTGCAGGTATTGTTGAACATGTCACATTGATCGAGTTTGATACTCAACTTCGTGCTGACCAAGTGCTTCAAGATAAATTGAATAGTTTGCCAAATACCACGGTGATTTTGAATGCACTATCTACAGAAGTGATTGGTGATGGTTCGATTGTGACAGGGTTGAAGTATAAAGACCGTGCAACAGACGAATTGCATACCATTGAACTTGCGGGAATCTTTGTACAAATTGGTTTATTACCAAACACAGATTTCTTAAAAGCAACTGCTGTAGAGCTCTCAAACCGTAATGAAATTGTGGTGAATGATCGTAATGAAACCAATGTAAAAGGTGTATTTGCTGCGGGTGACTGTACAACAGTGCCTTATAAACAAATCATTATTGCAGCTGGTGAGGGTGCAAAAGCGTCTTTATCTGCATTCGATTACATCATTCGTTCAGGTCAATAATCTTTCGATGATTGCACGTTGAAAAGCAAGCCAAAGTGTCCCGATGAGCACTTTGGCTTGTCTTAACATTTATCTCATGTTTTACCCTTGATAGGAATTGAGTTGCTAACAGCTCAATTCCTTTTTTTGTTGGAGATTGAATGCTATTGAATAGAGCTTGCGAAAATAAGCTTTGTTAATGTTGCAGCTCTTGAACAAGTGCAATGGTTTTCTGTTCTGCTGCTTGGATCGATTGTGCTAACAACTCGCCACCAAATTCCTGATACTCAATCGCAATTTCATGAAATTTTTCGATACCAATAAAATTGAATGCTGTTTTTATTGCGGGTTCAGCATGATTGGGAAATGGCGCATCAACTGCATCAAAGTCATGCCCACCACGGGCAGAAAGGATAATCATGGTTTTTTGATGATCTAACAGCCCTGAGTAAGGTTGTTCTTTGCTGAGATCAAATGTGTAGGTTTTATTCATTCTCACGATGTGATCAATATAGGCCTTTAAATGTGCAGGTGGGCCAAAGTTATACATTGGCACACCAAGCACAATAATATCTGCCCAGTGCAATTCCTCGATAAATTCATTACTCAGTTGTAAGCGTTGTTGCGCCTTTTCTTCAGATTCTGCATAGCCAAATTCAGAAATGATCCACTCTTCATCAATATAAGGCGGTGGGTTTTGACCTAAATCACGATGTTTAACTTGTACAGATGAATCAATTTCATTCCATTGATCAATAAATAATGCGGTTAAGCGTCGGCTTAAAGAACCATGTGGGTGTGTACCTGAAATACCTGTTCTTAAACTAGTATCTATTTTAAGTATATTTGCCATGATCATTACTCAATTTGTTGTTTGTTCAAATTGATTTTTATAGAATATGGAAAAAACAACAAACGATAAAAATACATGTTATAACTGAATATAATTCATTTATATTTTATACGGTGATCTTTGGTGGTTTTGCATAATTCCTTGGAGCAGTTGTTGGCCTTTCAGTATGTTGCTGAACAACTCAGCTTTAAAAAAGCAGCAGACCAATTGTTTTTAACACCTACCGCCTTAAGCCATCGTATCAAGAAGCTGGAACAGCAATTGAATATTCAATTATTCGAGCGGCGTACACGCTCGATCAGCCTGACGCCAGAAGGAGAGTATTTACTTAAGCATGTGCAATCAGGTTTTGGGCAGATTCAAACGGCTTTGTTTCAACTAGAGCAAAATAAACAAAGATTATTGACCATTACCACAACACCATCGTTTGCAAGTGAGTGGATTATTCCCTATTTGCCAGAGTTACAAAGTCGCTTTCCCAATATTATGTTTCGGGTACATGCAAGTTATGACCTCGTTAATATGACTTCCGGTCTCTATGATTTAGCGATTCGGTATGGTTCAGGGGGCTATCAAGATGTTGATACAGAATTATTAGCAGTTGATGAATATGTAGCTGTCGGGCATCCCTCTTTGGATATTGCAACTATGAACTGGACGACTGCACCATTGATTCACTTTACTTGGGGGGACGAATACTGTCCAAATCGAGTCAATTGGCAGAAATGGTTTGAAAAACAAGGCTTACATATTCAAGCAGGGCAAGCGCAGGTCTTTTATACGCAAGAAAGTCATGCAATTCAGGCTGTATTGTCTGGACAGGGGGTTGCATTATTAAGCCGCATTTCGATTGCCAATGATTTACAACAAGGACGGCTGAAAATTGTATCGCCGTGTGTTGAAACGGCATGGAATTACTATTTTTTAACTTTGCCAGATGCTGATTTTATTGTGAATGAAGTCAAACAGTGGTGTAAGGAGAAGTTTTCACAAAATTTTGCCCATGAATAAAGATCTATGAATTTTTTCGTCGCTTAGCTTTTTGCTTAAATTACCTATCTTGAAATTAAAATTTAAATCAAACGTGATTTTTTAAATAAGAAAAAAGCCAAAGTGTTCCCCAAATACACCTTGGCTTTTCCCTAATGTTATTGTTTTCCCCTTTTTATGAGCTGTGTTGCCATACAGCTCAGCTCCATTTTCTTTATTGTTATTATTATCTGAACCTATGCGTTCACTAAGCAAAATACGTTCCAAGATTAGAATTGGTGTCGCATTTTGTCTTAACCAAACAAACTTAGATAATGAAAGCGATTTAATAATTGCGCTTTGCTTTCTATATGTTGTGGATTTTGAACAATACATTCAATCGGACAGACATCCACACAGGTTTGATGTTCATAAAATCCGACACATTCAGTACAACGCTGTGTATCAATTTCATAGAACTTTTCGCCCTCAAAAATTGCCTGATTGGGGCATTCTGGTACACACATATCACAATTGATGCATTGGTCTGTAATCATTAAAGCCATTTCGATATCCTAAACTGCTTGGTAAGCCAATGATGATGCTGAAATATCAGCAGTCGAATTTGGTAAGTTTCTAATTAATAAGGCATATTGCATATCAATATCGGCAGGAATTGGAATTTCTACAATATATCCTGAGCCTTTTGCATCTATGATCGGTTGTCTGTTTTTATCTAAAATTTCATAAAGAATAAATGTGATGTTGCCAGATGTGGTCATGAGTTCCATGGAGTCACCCACAACAAAACGATTCTTTACCTCAATCTTGATGTAATCATCGTTGCGTTCAAGCACTTCACCAACAAATTGTTGATGATCAAATTGAGAAGATCCCGTTGCATAGTTTTGATATTCGGCATGGACATGGCGGCGTAAGAAACCTTCGGTATAACCTCGATTGGCTAAACCTTCGAGTTGTGACATTAACGCCCGATCAAAAGGTTTTCCTTGTAGCGCATCATCAATCGCTTTGCGATAAATTTGTGCTGTTCTGGCGCAATAAAAGTAAGATTTGGTGCGTCCTTCGATTTTTAAGGAATGAATGCCCATCTTGGTTAAACGATCTACATGTTGAACTGCACGTAAGTCTTTAGAGTTCATAAAGTAAGTGCCATGTTGGTCTTCTTCAGCAGCAAACATGTCTTCTTTATGACGTTGTAATAAAACCGGTTCGCCAAATTGATGTTGTTGTATAGCGTGTTGCTCGTCGGCATCTTTATTGTTGCAACAGTCTGATGCTGTCTCCAGTTGTTGGACTGGAATGACATCCCCAGATGCATCTTCTGTTGCTTCGTGAATATTGTATTCCCAGCGACATGCATTGGTGCAAGCGCCTTGATTTGCATCACGTTTATTCATATAGCCTGAAAGTAAGCAACGACCGGAATAAGCCATACAGAGTGCACCGTGTACGAACACTTCGATTTCCATATCGGGTACATTCTGTTTAATTTCTTCAATTTCCTCGATAGATAACTCACGTGACAAAATGACACGGGTGAGTCCCATATTTTTCCAAAATTTTACGGTTGCCCAATTGACCGCATTTGCCTGTACAGACAGATGGATGGATATTTGTGGGAAATTTTCTCGAACCAGCATGATCAAGCCAGGATCTGACATGATCAGTGCATCAGGTTGCATGGCGACCACAGGTTCAAGATCACGAATAAAATTTTTTAATTTAGCATTGTGTGGTTGAATATTCACCACCACATAAAATTTTTTGCCTAAGGCATGCGCTTCAGCAATCCCTATTTTTAAATGATCATGATCAAACTCATTATTACGAACTCGCAAGCTATAGCGAGGTTGACCTGCATATACCGCATCGGCACCGTAAGCAAATGCATAACGCATATTCTTCAATGATCCAGCTGGTGATAGGAGTTCAGTAATGTGTGAGATGCTCATATAAATTTAAAAGGCATACTAAAAATATGGTTTTATTGTAAGGGTTTGAAAATAAGATTCAACCTAGTAAAACACTCAGGATTAACTGGGTGAATTTTCATTAAAACACTTAATATTCAATATTTTATGTTTAATTAATTGGGTTTTTTGAAAAACCCTAAAAAATTATTTAAGCCTTTTTAATTGCTGATCGATAATAATTTCACCATCTTCTTTACTAAAAGCAGCACGCTGTGGCACAGATAAGAGATCTAAAACCAATTCAGATGGTCGACATAAACGAACACCCAATTCAGTCACCACAAAGGGGCGATTGATTAAAATCGGGTATTGCAACATGAAATTAAGCAGTTGATCGTCAGTCCATTCTGTTTGATCTAGTTTTAAGGTTTTATAAACATCAACATTTTTACGTATTGCATCTCGTACCGACAAAGCAGATTGCTGAATCAAATCGATGAGTTGTGCTTTGCTTGGCGGATACTGTAAATATTCGATCACTTCTGGTTCGATACCAGTATTTCGAATGAGTGCAAGGGTATTGCGTGAAGTCCCACAGGCAGGATTATGATAAATCTTAATTTGAGATGACATCGATCGACTCTTTGTTAAAAAGCAATATTGCATATATATATGGATATGCGTATATTCGCAATAGTGAATATGATAAACCATAAAATTGAGTAATTGCGATGGATCAACCTGATTTCTTTAAGTGCTTATCTGACCCAACTCGTTTGGATATTTTAAAACTTGTGTTGGCACAGGGGAATGTTTGTGTTTGTGAAATCACGGAAGCCTTAAATTTAAGCCAGCCAAAAATTTCAAGACACTTGGCCTTGTTGAGGAATTTGTCCATTTTACTTGATCAACGCAAAGGCCAATGGGTGTATTACCGTTTAAATCCTGAATTACCAGAATGGGCCAATGCTGTATTAAAAATAATTGCAGCGCAAACTGCGAATTCAGTTGTGGGTCGTTCAGACTTGATCCAGATCAACAGTTGTTGTGAGTAAGCTGTTATGAACTCAAATCAGTCAACTTCGCGGCTTTCTTTCTTAGATCGAAATTTAACTTTATGGATCTTTATTGCGATGGGATTGGGGATCTGCATCAGCGTATATTTCCCGCAGGCTTCGGTGGCTTTAAATCGTTTAAGCCTAGATTCAGTCAATATTCCTATTGCAATAGGTTTAATTTTGATGATGTATCCGCCACTTGCCAAAGTGGATTATGCGACCTTAGCGCAAGTCTTCAAAGATAAACGAACGCTGACTTTGTCTTTGCTACAAAACTGGTTAATCGCGCCGTGCCTGATGTTTGCCTTAGCGATTGTGTTTTTACATGCTTATCCTGAATATATGACGGGTTTAATTCTTATTGGTTTAGCACGTTGTATCGCAATGGTATTGGTATGGAATAACTTAGCAGGTGGTGATAATCAATATGTCGCAGCTTTGGTTGCTTTTAATAGTATTTTCCAAATCGTCTTTTTTAGTACTTATGCTTGGTTGTTTTTAACTGTTCTACCACCGTATTTTGGTGTAGCAGGAAAAGTTATTGATGTTAGCTTCTGGACGATTACACATGCGGTTTTAATCTATTTAGGTATCCCATTTTTATTGGGCTTTCTAAGCCGGATCATTCTAGTTAAACGCAAAGGATTAGACTGGTATCAACAAACGTTTATCGCTAAAGTCAGTCCGCTGAGTTTATTGGCATTGTTATTTACCATTGTGGCGATGTTTAGTTTAAAAGGGGCGGATGTAGTTAGCTTACCATTCGATGTACTGCGAATTGCCATCCCATTAACCCTGTATTTTGTGGTGATGTTTTTCCTGAGCTTTTTTATGAGCAAATGGATGGGCAATGATTATCCTAAAACTACGGCGATTTCTTTTACCGCAGCAGGAAATAACTTTGAGTTGGCACTTGCTGTCGCGATTGCAACATTTGGATTGGCTTCACCTGTCGCATTTACCACGATTATTGGTCCTTTGGTTGAAGTCCCTGTATTGATTGCGTTGGTCAGTGTTTCGCTATGGCTGCGCAAAACTGTTTTTAAATCGGCACATGGGCTCAATCAGCAGAGGGAATAGCCGAAAGACCCATTCAACACAATATAAATTATTCCGATGCTTCAAGTTTTTTGACAATCTGACAATGATCAATGGTGGTGTTCGAGGAGCAGGATTGACGTAATTCATGCAGTTGCGATTTAAAATGTTGTAATTCATATATTCGAGTTTCTACATGTCGAATATGTTCTTCAATCAATTGGTCAATGATTTTACAGCCTTGTTCAGGATGTTGTAGATGCTCTAAAAGTTGAGTAATTTCATGTAAGGTCATATCTAATGCGCGGCAACGTTTAATAAAAATAAGCCGCTTTAATGTTTCATCATCATAATATTTATAATTATTATCTGCACGATAACTGGATCTGATCAAATTTTTTTTCTCATAAAAACGCACAGTATCCGTCGACAGCTGAGTTTTTTTAGCGAGGTCACTAATTAAGTATTGCTGCATGGCTTATTTTCCTGAATCAACTTGACCTTGGACTAACTCCATAGTTTTAAATAGCAGTATAGCTGATTTTTTCATCATTGTTGACGCATGTGCTGATTTTCTTTAAAGCGCCAACTTGACTGAAAATAAGCAGATAAGTCCATTTATATTGAATCAAGGAGAAGTGTCATGACGTGTACATGTAGTCATGAACCTGCACCACAGAAACCGAATAGCAAGTTTAGAACGGCTTTATGGATTGCACTGTTTATTAACCTTGCCATGTTTTTTGTTGAATTGATTGGTGGGGCGTATGCACATTCTTCTGCACTTTGGGCGGATTCTCTGGATTTTTTTGGTGACTCGGTCAATTATGCCGTCTCTTTAGCGGTGTTAGGCGCAAGTCTGTACTGGCGAGCGACCGTTGCCTTATTTAAAGGGGCAATCATGGCAATTTTTGGTTTTGTCGTGATTGGGAAAACGATTTATGCTTATACGAAAGGGATCCCTCCAGAAGCGATTACCATGGGAGCGATTGGTGTATTGGCTTTAATCGCCAATGTGATTTCAGCCCTTGTGCTTTACGCTTTTAGAGATGGGGATTCCAATATGCAGTCTGTTTGGCTGTGTAGTCGTAATGATGCGATTGGAAATGTCGCAGTAATCTTTGCAGCAATTGGGGTGTTTGGTACAGGAAGCATGTTGCCAGATATTATTGTGGCTGTGATTATGGCGACTTTAGGCTTAACAGGCGGTTATCAGGTGATGAAGAAAGCATTACAAGAACGTAAACAAAATATGCCGATTCAACAAATACTACAATGACGCTCATCTAAACCACAATAAGGTATTTTTGATCTCAGCAATGGGATCAAAAAACCATCATGAAGCAAGCACTTAAATTTCAACTATACGGGTTGCCATTTTGCTCCAAAAATTATTCCAGAGTTCTAAATACTCAGACTGGACTTGGTCCAAATACTGTTGGTTGTTTTGATCATAGCATTGTATCAGTAGGGTCCAAATGTCATCTTGATGGTTGTCATCATTGGCAAGGGTCGCGTCATTTTGATCAGCCAGCCCATGACAAGCATAATAACCTTCAATAAATTTACTGTTGTAAATCGACATGTTGTTGCGGAGTGCTTCACTAAACTTTATGACTTGCAATTCTGTACAAGCCAAAATGAGCAATAATTCTGTATAAGAATTGATATGTTGGTGAATAAATTGAGCCAATGCGAAAGCTTCTATTTCAGTCTGTTGCTGATCTAATGGATCTAATTCCAACTGCTGCATCAATTTTAAAAAATAAACCAGATGTGATTTGGATGCAGCGCTTTTTTCGAGTTGGTGTGTATTGAAACCCAGTTCATCAATTAAGTTTAGCGACAGTAAGTAGCGTGCATATATTTTAGCTGCAATCCTATTTTCTGGATGAATATTATGGTTTTTTTCGAGGCTAACGGCTTGATAAATTACCATGCTAAGTGCATCTGTAAAATTTTTAACAATCGCCGTAAAATAATTAATATGAATGAATTTAAGCTGTTCAAGCGTCAGCTGGCTTTGATTCAACTGGACTAATATGGGATGCTTAAATAAAATATGACAGTGTGTTTGCCGTTTTAAGTTTGCGATAGCTTGAGTATTTTGCTGCCATAATTCAGGTTGCAAGGAATTTTGAATGAAATGCAGCAACTCGAAACGAGTATGTTCAGATTGCGTGAAAGATAATATGCTCATATGCTGCATTAAAATTTTAATTTTGCCGTTTTTATAATAGTAAAAAACAATTTGTTTTGCTAGTATTTATACAGGTTTAATATTTTATATTTCATATACTTGCCTTTGTAGTCTTGATGTTTTTTTATAAAAACTCAGTATTCATATGAATTTAAGATATAATTCTTAGCATACACTTGAAGTAATTCGTATTTATGTGCTGTTCTTATAAGCTAATGCTTTAATTTTAATCTTAAATTTTTGTACATCAGGTAAAAACAAATGTCAAAAAAAGAGGACATCATTAATACAGCGTTGAATCTCTTTAATACATATAGTTATAATTCTATCGGTATAGACCGAATTATTAGTGAGTCTGGCGTTGCAAAAATGACTTTTTATAAATATTTTCCATCTAAAGCCAAATTGATTGAAGAATGTTTGGTCACGAGAAATCTCAATTTGCAAGAATCATTAGATGCTGCAATCGCTAAATGTGATCCACAAGATTATTTATCTCATATTAAAGCCATCTTCACTTGGTATAACGCATGGTTTCATAGCGAAGATTTTAATGGTTGTATGTTCCAAAAAGCCGTAGAAGAAATTTCAAAAGTTTATCCATCATCACTCCAACCTGCGACTGACTATAAAGAATGGTTAAAAGGGCATTTGAGTAATGCATTGCGTCATTTAGGTGTCAAGCAAGATATTCAACTTGCTTCTTTCTTGTCGAGTCTTCTTGACGGAATGACGATTCAGGCGCAAATAGATCCTCAGCAAGTGTGTTTGGATGATTATTGGAGACGGGTAGAGACCCTGATTCAGATGGAATTGGCTCTAGCCCAACCAAGTTCAGTTTAACCTTTAAGTTTGTTGAATAATCGCAGATTGCAACCGTAATCAATATTTGCGCTTGTTGATCTGTTTAATTTTTCCTTAAAACTTGAAAATAAAAAAGCGCGATCACTTGAAGTGAATCGCGCTTTGCTGATAAGTTTTTTATATACCTAACAATTTATTGTCATAACAATAAATTGTTAGGTAAAGAGATGCTTGAAGCATCTTCTTATATTTATTCTTATACCCTCTGAATGCACTGGTCATTCGTTTTTTTCAGCAAATTATACAGACTTGTCTGTTTAGTTGGATTATAAAGATTTTGTTGTTTTTTACAACAGAATCTTTGTGAATTTGTTTGTTTTTTTATCAAACAGCTTAAAAGTTAAAAAAAATATCTAATTTTTGGTACTTTGCGTTTAATTTTATGAGTGCTGATCGAGTTTAAAAGCCAGTTCTTGACCTTGTTGATTAGGCTAGCAGAATTCTATTTATCTTTACATGGCAGCAAATTGTTATACACGAAGCATGTGGTCAAGAATTTGAAAATTGAAATGAATAATTGTAAATAAATATTAGAGATAAAAATAAAAGACCTTGAAAAATGCCTATACTGTTGGGAATATCAATATTTAAGCATTAGTGATTCATTCTTCGGGCTAAAATTCTAGGATCATTGCTATTGAGGATTTGTTCAATTTTGCCATTAGGGCGCTGAAAAATCGTTTGATCATGCGTATAGACTTTGCCATTGCGAGCAACCGCATTTTGATCACTGGGCGGGGTAAATAACCAAGTTTCATTTTGTGTTAAAGGATGAACCAATAAATTGAATTCAGTATTTGCTGGATATTGAATATCGCCTAAGGTTAATTTTTCTGTCAGTGTGCCATTTTCAATTCCGATGAGTTGTTTATTTTGATCCAAATAGACATTTGCCCATTGTAGGGAAACAGCTTTGTATTGGGTGAGAGGATTGTGAATCCGCCAGTAATCTGTAGAAACAAAGTTGTCTGGATATTTTTGATATTTAGAACGTTCAATATCTGCCTGTGCCACAAGTATAATATTTTCTAGCTGCGTATCTTGAGCAAGATTACAGTGCTCTAAACCAATGATGTTGCCAGCATCATCTAAATAGACTTGAATATAGCTCATCAGCTGACAATTCCAACCTTCGATCGTATCCTTACCTGTACCCATTAATGTGGTTGAACGATCATCAAAAAGTTCCAAATCAATACCACGAGGAATTTTCATGCTGTTAATTTGCAGCTTTCCAAATAATACGGGTTGGGGAAATTTGGCTTGTCTCAATGAGGTCAATTGATCGGGTGCAAATAATTCAAGTTCAGTCCCTTGTGGCATTTGAATGCCTAAAATTTTCTCAGGCGAACTTAATGTTTTATGTATGGAATGATGCTCTTTTTCAATCTCATTTTTTGTATATAGAACAAGGAAATAAAGTATCAAGCTCAAAAAAACGCAGAGTACACTACAGACAAATAGAGACTGAATAAAAATATTGCCATGCCTAAGGGTATTTCTGAATTTTGAGCTAAATATTAATCCAATCGCAAATAGACTAAAAATAATGGTCCCAAAGCCAACGACAAAGAAAATCCAAAGATAGTTAAAAGAAAGTGGAATCATGCTATTGAGAATCGTATTTTTATATTTGCTAAGATTCAGGATATTGTATGCAATATCCTGAATTATTTTCAATCAATCAAAAATCTTATGAAGCGCTTGGAACGGTAACGTCACTACATCAAAAGCGACAGCAAAAGGGAATAACACCAGTTTATCTGCAGTTTTACTGCCAGCCTTTGAGTAATCTTTTACCTCTTGAGTGGTATAGATACTGACTTGATAGGGTTTACTCAGTGCTTTTAGTGATGAAATATTAGAAGCAGAAGGGTAAACCAGACCAGATAAGGTAATGTTAAAACAGAAACGTTGCGCTTTTAGACGTTGATCACTTGAGGTGGTACATTCTTCTGCACCATTTTCAATAAAGAATGCACGATCTTGTTTAGTGACATCTTCAGAAAGTTTGACATATTTGAGTGGTAGGGTTCCTGAAAAATGCCCATCATTTTTTTCTGAATTGAAGGTCAGCGCTTTATCAATTTGAATAAATTTTGGATCAAGTCCTGTGATCACTTTGACAAATCGAGCACCACCACTGGTGATGACATAACTATTTTTTTGCCCTGCAATGACAATGCTGTCAGAAGGTAGGGCCGAAATTGCTTGTGATGGTTTGCCAAATGCTAAAACCGTATCATTGACCAATACGGTTTGAACATTACGGGTACGAACACCATTGTCTTTCTTTAAAAGGGTTGAAGTTGCACAGCCGGTCATGGCAAATGCGGAAATAATACAAATGGACAATGTAGATTTATAATTTAATTTATTCATATTTTGCTCATTTAATCTTAAGGTATTGTTTATACCATTAAAAAAATAGGGTGTTAAGTTTTTAACTTACCAAAAAATAGACAATAATTTATTTTTTCAATGAATTAATCCACTTTCCCCACAATTGATTGGCAAAATGTATCTAAAGTTTTTGATTGTCTTGTAAATTGCCAATGAATTTAAAGCAATTGTACGATTTATTATTCTTTCTTTAGAATAATCGAATAAATCAGATAATTTTGATTGTAATTTCATTCCAAGATTCTTAGAATTGCCTGCTTGTTTGCGTGATCATTGGAACTGAACTTTGAGTAATTTTCTAACCGAACACCTGATCCATCGTGATGATGATTTTATGGTGATCCATAAGCCAGCAGGTATACTCACAGTTCCAGGAAAAACAGCAGATTTACAAGATTGTGTTATCAACAGATTATTAAAAATCGAGCCTAAGACTTTACTCATTCATCGTTTAGACCGCGATACCTCTGGGATTTTGGTATTTGGACTGAGTAAATGGGGACAAAAAAGTATTTCTAGACAGTTTCAAGAACGTCAAACCTCTAAAACCTATCAAGCTGTTGTTGCTGGCACTTTACATGGTGAAGGCACAGTTGATGTTCCTGTGATTTATGATCCAGAACATCCACCCTTACATATTGCAGATCCAGAACATAACAAGCCTGCATTAACACATTGGAAAGCAACCCAACATTTTCAAATTCAAGGACAGGCTGTAACCCGTGTTGAGTTAACACCAATTACAGGACGGTCACATCAGTTACGCGTGCATATGCAATATTTAGGACATCCTATTATTGGTGATACTTTATATGCAACTGTAGAACAACAGCAGCTTATGCCACGACTTTGTCTACATGCACAACAACTGAGTTTTCATCATCCTAAAACAGAGGAGCTTGTACAATTTGATTGTCCAGTTCCGTTTTAGTTTAGATTTTTAAGTTGAAATTAAGTCGCTCAAAATTTAATGAGCTTTATGTCAAAAAGTATTGCGTAATGGGTATAAACTTTGTTCAAATATTCTCCTGATTTGAGCAACCGTGTTTTAGCCCTAACATGAGATAAAGGTGGAAAAATTGCAACAATTTGCTATAGGTCAACGTTGGTTATCGGACACAGAAACTGAGTTAGGTTTAGGTGTATTGATTGACGTCGATGAACGTTCAATCAGTATTCTTTTTCCAAAAAGTGACGAAACTCGTGTCTATGCACGTAATAATGCCCCATTATCTCGTATTGTTTTTAATATCAATGATGAAGTTCAAGACCAAGAAGGCATCAAGTGGATTGTCGAGTCTTTAGACGATCGCAGTGGTGTGATTCGTTACAATGTTATTCGTACATTAGATAATGGTGAACAAGAGAAAAAAGCGTTAAACGAAACGCGTATAGGCGCACAAATTCAATTGTCAAAGCCTTTAGAACGTTTATTGGCAAGCCAAATTGACTATAAAGAATGGTATGACTTACGTATTGAAGCGATGCAAATGCAAGCCAATATGCAAACGTCACCATTACGTGGTTTGGTTGGTGCGCGTGTAGGCTTGATTCCACACCAGCTGTATATTGCACATGAAGTGGGTAAGCGATTTGCACCTCGTGTATTACTTGCAGATGAAGTCGGTTTAGGTAAAACAATCGAAGCGGGACTCATCATCCATCAACAACTCAAAACGGGTCGTTCTGAGCGAATTCTGATTCTTGTGCCAGATTCATTACAATATCAATGGATGATTGAAATGCGTCGTCGTTTCAATTTGAATTTCTCATTGTTTGATCTTACTCGTACAGCTTCAATCAAAGAGCATGATCCTGAACTCAATCCATTCCTGACTGAACAATGTATCATTGCTTCAGTAGATTTGATGATTGATCATGATGATTTGCGTGAGCAAGCCATTGAAGCTGGTTTTGATCTGTTGGTGGTCGATGAAGCGCATCATTTGATGTGGAGTGAAGAGGAAGGCGGTAATGACCGTTATGACCTTGTTGAAGAGCTTGCTGAAAAAACTGAAGGTGTGCTGCTTTTAACTGCAACACCTGAACAGTTAGGTGTAGAAAGCCATTTTGCCCGTTTACGTTTACTTGATCCACAACGTTTTAGTTCGCTTGATCGTTTCCTTGATGAAGAAGAGCAATATCATCACACTGCTAAAATTGCTGAAGTGTTGATGTCAGATTTGCCACTTGAAGCGGAACATTTGGCAGCAGTTGAAAAATTATTAGGTCATCCGATTGAAGATCAGCCTGAACATCGTTTCCGTGCAATTCATGAGCTTTTAGACCGTCATGGTACAGGTCGTATCTTGTTCCGTAATACCCGTGAAGCAATTCAAGGTTTCCCTGGACGTGATTGCCAACCTGCACCATTGCCAGCACCAGAAAACTGGTCTAAAGATGGAAAATTACGCGAACAAATGTGGCCAGAAGAGCTGCAACTTGATGGCGCATGGATGGAAACAGACCCACGTGTTATGTGGTTGATGGAACGATTACGTTCTGATTTAAAACATAAAAAAGTATTGCTGATTGCACGTAGTGGTCCAGTTGTTGAAGCACTTGAAAATGCTTTACGCATCCATGCGGGTATCCGCACCGCAATGTTCCATGAAGGCATGAGCTTATTGGAACGTGACCAAGCAGCGGCTTATTTTGCTGAAGATTCTTATGGTGCACAGATTTTACTGTGTTCTGAAATTGGTTCAGAAGGGCGTAATTTCCAGTTTGCTTCTGATCTTGTGTTGTTTGATTTGCCAGCAAATCCAGATGTACTTGAACAGCGTATTGGTCGTTTAGACCGTATTGGTCAGGAAAACCGTATTCAGATTCATGTGCCTTATCTTGTAGGTACAGCGCAAGAGCGTATGTTCCGTTGGTATAATGAAGCGCTGAATATTTTCAGTAATATTTCGCCTACAGCACAAACCTTACAAGAAAACTTTATTGTCGATTTAAAAGATTGCTTATTGGATGATAAAGGCCAAGCCTTTGAAGAGCTTCTTGAAGCGGTCAATGTACAGCGTCAAGCACTTGAAGTTGAATTGCAAGATGGTCGTGACCGTTTATTGGAATACAACTCATGTCGTCCGATCGTGGCACAAGAAATTGTTACTGCGCTTGAAGACTATGATGACAATACTTTGTTGCCAATGTTTATGAAGCGGTTTATGGCATCAACCAACATTGACTTTGATGAGCAAAGCAATGGTACGGTGATTATTAAACCAACCGATCAAATGCAAGTGCAAGGCTTGGATATTGACGAAGAGGGTATGACTGCAACCTTCTATCGTGATCAGGCACAGATCCGTGAAGACGCGCAATATTTAACACTTGAACATCCGTTTACTGAAAGTGTGATGGAAATTATCCGTACCCAATCTTTTGGTAGTACCAATGTTGCGATTCTAAAAACCAATGCACTTAAACAAGGCACGATTTTGTTGGAAGTTTGGTTTAAAGTGGATGTGGTTGCGCCTAAAGCATTAAATTTACCTTCTAGCTTACCGACACAATTGATTCGAGTGTTATTGACTGAAACGGGCCAAGATATTACTGCCAAGCTTGATCCAGAAATTATTAAGCCGTATTTACATCATTTAGATAGCAATAGCTGTCGTCAAGTGGTGAAAGCACGTCGTGAAGTGATTGAAGAACGCTATGCACAAGCTTTAGATATTGCTAAAGGTGTTTTACCGCAGTTAAAAGAGCAAGCTAAAGAAATTTATGGTAGCAAATGGCAATATGAAATTGATCGTTTAAGCTACTTAAAGCAATTTAATCCAAGTATTCGTGCAGATGAAATTGAACGTTTACAGAAATTCCAGAAAGAAGGTTTAAGTCTATTGGAAGGTATTTCTGTGACGCCAGAAGCGATTCAGGTATTGGTTGTGGTTAAACCTTAATTTAGTGTAATTTTATCTAGATTCTAAAAGCTCCTTCGGGAGCTTTTTACATTGATATATATAAATTGGATTTTAAAGTTTCTATTTATTTAGGATAGATTCTTCATGATGTTCTACAGTGATTGTACTTGACTCATTATTTTTAAGTACATCAATTTTTTAATAAAAAGTTGTTTCCATTAAGAATTGATAGAACAGTTAAATTTGATCATCCTACTTTATAAATAATCCTCCAAATGATGTGATTTGATTAGATAAAATAAGTGAATCCTTTTGCGATTTTCATCCCTCTTTATAAATATCAACATCAATTCATTCAAAAGAGGTGATATTTATGCTTTATCTTAAAAGAAACTTACCTGTCTGGGAGCGTATAGTTCGCTTATGTTTAGCTGTTTTTGTTGGAGGTGCTACAAGTTATTTTCTTGATATAAGAATTTTGCAAATTTTAGGATTTAGCACTGCGGCGATACTTGCTATCACAGCTTTTTTTGGCTTTTGCCCTGCATGTGCCATGTTTGGACGAAAATCTATAGGTGAATAAGCATATGAGGCAAGAAACAGAACAACTCATCCAAGCCGCCTGTGCTGGTGATAAAGAGGCATTATCAAAGTTATTAACAGTATGCCAACCAGATATTAAGCGGTTTGCAAGACGAACATGCTCAACCAGTGAAGATGTTGAAGATGCTGTACAGATTGCACTGTGGCAGCTACACAGTAAAATTGGCACATTAAAAACAATCGCCACTTTTTCAAGTTGGTTGTTTCGTATTGTAGAGCGTGAATGTTATCGATTGTTTAGAAAAAATCAGCCTGTGCAGTCATATGATGAGTCCAATCTTGAGCATACTGTAGCTTCATCCACTGATCTTGACCTTCGTATTGATTTAACAAATTTGATTATTTCACTTCCCCTTACATATCGTGAGGTTTTCATCATGCGTGATGTTGAAGAGTTTACAGCACCAGAAGTCGCTGAAAGGTTAGGTATAACGATAGAGGCTGTGAAGAGTAGACTTCATCGAGCAAGAGCAATGGTTAGGGAAGAGTTGAATACTCAAAGCCACAGAGATAACAAATCCCATTAAGAAGGTGAGAAATATGTTTGACAGTACTTCAGTAATCTTACATTTAGCCAGAGGAATCGGCGCTATACTATTGATTGTAATTCTATTCTTTATTCAGCCGCATCCTGTGATTGGTATAATCTTATTGATAGGTGCAATGCTATTATTGCGTGGTTGCCCAGTATGTTGGTTTGTTAGTCTCACAGATAAACTTAGCTATAAATATTCCAAAAAACCATGAAGTTGAATTAAAAATTAGAGTAATTATTATACTAGTTATGGCTTACACCCAAGAGTATGTATATTGCATTGATGTCTATAGGAACCTTGCTAGAATAAAACATGGCAAATAGCGAGTTCTATGGATTCGTTATTCCTTGTTTTTTACCGTATATTGAAAATAACAGCTTATTGTGTTCACAAATCAATATTTTAGAATGATATAAATATTTAAAAATAGAATGGTAGGGTCTAGTTTAAGCAGTACTAAATTTTTTATTATAATCTTTATTATACATTTTGAGTAAAAGCGAAAACAAATGACGTGAATATATTGATTAGATTGAATTTTATGTTTTTATCTGATTTTATTGGATATTTAAAAAATTGTTTTTTATAAAAATTTAATTTTATTAAAAATATAGAAAGTATTTAAAAAGCCAATTTACAAATTTTTAAAACATAGAATTCTTATATACAGCTCTTATATTTTTATGCTATTAAAATAGTGTACTTTGATCTCGATTTGTTCCTTAGAGATAAAGTTTACTCACCCATGTAATTTGATCATTCAGTATTGTGTATCCAAATAGACAAGTTCTAAAGCAACCGTCTATAGCCAAGATAAAAACTTAAAATAATGGAAGAAATGATATGGAAAACAAGGATTTTGTTGAGTTTCATGATACCCATGTGCACTATCTACTTCATTGGGAAAAGCAATTACCGCAAAAAGATGTGTTTGTACAACCATTGGCCAATGGCAATGTGGTGCATTACACATGGTCGGAAGTTGCACAACAAGTTCGCAGTATGGCGAGTTATTTACAGTCTTTAAACTTGCCTGAAAAGAGTGCGATCGCAATTTATGGTAAAAATAGTGCGCATTGGCTTATGGCAGATTTAGCGATCTGGATGTCAGGTCATATCTCAGTCCCACTCTATCCAACACTCAATGCGGAAGGTGCAGCTTATGTACTCAACCACAGTGAAGCAAAACTCTTATTTATTGGAAAATTGGACGGTAAAGCGGATAGCTGGAATGAGGTAAAAACAATCATTCCACAAGATTTAGCTTGTGTGCGTTTGGCATTATCACCTGAATTCGACGCACCGCAATGGAATGATATTGTGCAATCTGTTGCGCCACTAGAAAACCCGGTATTACCCAATAAAAATGATTTAGCGACCATCGTTTATACGTCTGGCAGTACGGGTGTGCCTAAAGGGGTTATGCAAAGTTTTGCGACGCTTTTATCTGGCGCTCGTGAACTCAGATTGACTTATCAAGTGACAACATCTGATCGGGCCTTATCTTATTTACCACTTGCACATGTTGCTGAGCGTATTTTTATTCAATCTTCATTGATGGTTTGCGGTTTTACCGTGTATTTTGCAAATTCAATTGAAACCTTTGTCGAAGATTTGAATCGTGCCAAACCCACACTATTCTTTTCGGTACCACGCTTATGGACCAAGTTTTATTTGGGGGTTAATGAAAAAATACCGCTCCATATACAAAAGATTTTATTCAAAATACCTGTGTTGGGTAAATTGGTTAAAAAGAAATTACTCACCAAGCTCGGGCTAAATCATGTCCGTTATGCATTTACTGCTGCTGCACCATTACCTACAGATATTATTTTATGGTATCGAAATTTAGGTTTAGAGTTACTTGAAGTCTATGGTATGACTGAAAATTGTGGTTATTCGCATGTGACACGTGTGGGGCAGTTTGCCAGTGGTTATGTGGGGCATGCCCAACCTAAAGTGGAGTGTAAAATTGATGAAAATGGTGAAATTCTGGTAAAAAGCCCTGGAACTATGTTGGGCTATTATAAAAATCCTGAAAAAACTGCAGAAGATATGACCGAAGATGGATTTTTACGTACTGGGGATTTGGGCGAGATCGATGCAGAAGGGCGGTTAAAAATTACTGGTCGAATTAAAGATATTTTTAAAACAAGTAAAGGCAAATACATCATGCCAGTTCCGACTGAGCAAAAAATCGGAAATCAGGCCTTAATAGAATCTGTATGTATTGGTGGTTCAAGCCAACCACAACCAGTTGCCTTTATTATGTTGGCTGAAGATATCCGTAACAGTCTGAAGCAGAACCCTAAGCGAGATGAAATTGAAAACACCTTAAAAGCATTAAGGCTGAAGATCAATGAAGAACTGGAGACCCATGCAAAAATCAGCTTCTTTGTTGTAGTCAATGAACCATGGACCATGGAAAATGATTTACTCACTCCAACGATGAAAATTAAGCGTAATAAAATTGAAAGTCACTATGAGCCATTTTTAGACGCTTGGGCACAACAGAAAAAAGAAGTGGTCTGGGAATAAAAGTTTTTAACTACATTCGCATTATTAGGAAAAAAGCCTGAATTGTAATATTGTTCAGTTCAGGCTTTTTTAATTATCTTCTTTTACAAAGTAATACTTCTTACCTTTAAAAAGAAGGGTTTCTTGATGACTCAAATGATTTATGTTTTAGATCATTTCAGCTTTAAATCATTTCGGCTTGTTTAAGTTCTAACTTGATATAGGCATAGAAGATGGGGGCAACAATTAGACCCGCTAAGCCAAAGAACGACTCAAAGACTAACATTGCCAATAACACTTCCCATGACGCTGCATGGATTTTTGTGCCAATAATTTTGGCGTTAATAAAGTATTCCAGCTTATGGATAAAAATCAGATAAAGTAATGCGATACCTGCGGTAGATACTGAAATGGTTAAACCTGCCATCACAATAATGGTATTGGAGAGTAAGTTTCCGACAATTGGAATTAATCCAAAAATAAAAGTCAGGATCACTAAGGTGTTGGCAAAAGGTAAATGTATATCAAAAACTGGGAGGATCAGGTGAGAGAAAATCAAAAATAAAAAGGTATTGATTAACGAAATTTTAAACTGCGCAAACACCACATTTTTAAAAGATGACGAAAGATTCTCAATACGTGTGATCATGGCACGCTTAAATTCTGGCTGATCCGGCTGTGGACGCAGTTGGTTTAATGAGACAAGGATCCCCACAATCATACCAATCAGCATGGTGGCTAAATTATGTAAAAAGCCTGTTCCCGTACTTTTTAAGGTTGATAAATTATCTTTGATTAAATCAAAGGTTTGATCTTTTAATTCAGTGAGTGAATAAGGAATAAATCCGGGAATATATTGTGCCACTTCAAGTTGTAGCTTTTGTAAGGTTTTATCGACTTGGTCACTGATGGCATTGATTCCCGCACCTTGCAAATCATGTTGAACAAAGCTGATTAACCCTGTGATGCTGAGCACAATCAAAGAAATAATAAAGATGGCTAGAATAATGCTAATGGTCAGGCGAGCTCTTTGACCATCAATATATCTCTCCGTAATGCTACCTAAACTATTGATGATTTCAAAAACAACAAAACCTGCAAAAAATGATGCTAAAAGATGCAAGGGAATCAGTAAAGACAAAAAGATCAGCATGAGTACGTAACTTGCAATAATACTTTGACGATCATTTAACAGTTTCATGTGAATAGAGCTCAATTATACAATTGATGTATAGGGGAATATAAAAATACCAAGTTAGATTTATATCACTCTAACTCGCGGCGAGATAGCTATTTTTAAATACAAAGCTTAATTCAATGTGAAAATATTTGACCTCAATACTGGGTGAAAAGTCTTTAAAAAACGTTATAGAAAGATAAAAGATCACTATCGTGGGATTGATCAGAAAAACTTTAATGCTGCGTACATTTAATAGTACATAGAGCGCTATTAAAGCGAGTGATTCAAATGAATTACGTCATGCATGTTATATAAGCCAGCGGGTTGAGAAATACACCACATTGCGGCACGAATTGCACCAGTCGCAAAGTTCATCCGATTGCTTGCAATATGTTTGATTTCGACCTGTTCCCCATGACCATAAAATATTGTGTTATGTTCACCAACAATGTCTCCACCACGTATGGCTTGTAAGCTGATCTGTTGGGGTGCTCGCTCAGCAACCTGAGCATGGCGTTGATAGACCGCTAAATCACTGAGCAATTTCGTTCTGACTTGAGCAATTGCTTCTGCATACATCAATGCAGTACCTGATGGTGCGTCTATTTTTTGTCGGTGGTGTGCTTCGATGATTTCAGCTTCAAATCCTGTACCTAATAATTGGGCAGCAACTCGAACCAAATCAACACTAAGATTGACACCAATGGAGTAATTGCCTGAATGCACGATAGCAATATCTTGCGTGGCTTGAGCAATGTGTTGATTTAATTGCTCAGATAAACCAGTGATACCAATAATCATTGGCTTTTTAGCGTGCTGACAAATTTTTAAATGTTGCGATAATGCTTCTGCTGTAGTGAAATCAATTACCACATCACAATGCTGAATGACGTCTTCCAAACGATCTGAAATAAGCACATTTAACGGTGCTAGATTGAGATACTGTCCTAGTTCATGACCAATCGCTGCACTTGCAACTCTTGCTGTAGCAACAGTAATGTTTAGTCCCACATTGAGACAGGCCTGAACTAGCATTTGTCCCATGCGGCCAGTCACACCAAGTATGCCTACACGAATATTTTGTTGATTGTGACTGATCATTGGGTCTTGATACTTATATTTAATAGGCTATGAAAGAATAGGTATTATTTAATTTGCGCTTCGTCTAAATGACGCGAACCTTCGAGTAACATGCGAATCATCACCATGGTTTGTTCAGCGACTTCTTTACGTTCAGCAATCGGCAAATCAATCACCTTGGCACCCATATTAAATACCAGCTGAGTAATGGCTTTGGCGACTAAATCAGGATGGGTTAATTTACTGTGATTGATGCGTTCTATTCGAATCAAATCCTCTTGGAGTTCTTGTTGGAAATAATTAAGTTGTTTGTCTACAGCAAGTTTATATTGCTTTGATCCTGTATAACCTTCACGCAGTAGTAAACTTAGATTACCTTCATCGGCATCTAGTTGTTCAATAAATACTTCAACTGAACTGCGAATAATACTGCTTTGTCTAATTGCCTTGATTCGAGCTTCATGCAAAATTTGACGGAGCACCACGCCTGAACGATCAATCAGTTCAATCGCCAACTCATCAATATCTTTAAAGTGACGATAAAAACTATTTGGCGCAATCCCAGCTTCACGAGCAACTTCTCTTAAACTTAAAGATGAAATACTTTTTTGCGGTCCAATCAAATTTAAGGCGGCTTGGAATAATTCTTCTTTGGTAATTGTCGCTTTGCGTCCAACAGTACGTACAGAAACTTTTTCAAGCTCATGAATTTGATCTTGAAGGGTAGCTGGGTTCTGAGGTAATACGGACGTTGGATTCATAAAGTATCAAATAGTTAAAATATTTTTTTCATTATAGCCTTTGTCATTACATAAATGAAATGTCTAGATACAATACACGCGTATATACAAATATATATACATGTGTATAATAATTAAAAATCACTCAGATGGTGAGCCTAGTATGCACGCTATTGAAAAGCAAAAATCTCCCGTAAACGCTATATTTGATATGGTGTTAGGTACTCATACGACTAATTTTTGGCTACAGAAAATTAATCCATTGTGGTCAGTTCAACAAGCTTTGGGGAAAATTGTTGAAAAAGAACAATCCGCCGCAGATACGATCAGCTTAACCATCAAAATTAACCGTTTGTTTAAAATGGGGTTAGCAGGGCAGCATCATCCGATCACTGTCGAAATCAATGGTCGTCGTTATGAACGTACCTATAGTCTGACTCAATTAGATACGCAACATGTATTACTCACGGCAAAAAAAGTAGAAAAAGGCATTGTGAGTAACTGGTTGTTTGAATATGCCCAAGTGGGTGAGGTGATTGAATTTGGTCGACCTTATGGTGATATGTTATTGCCTCAAGTTGCCAGTCCATTGATTCTGGTCGCTGCAGGCAGTGGTATTACGCCGATGTATAGCTTGATTCAGGCATTGGCAGCGAACCAGCAGCTTGATCGTCAGCCAGTACATTTAATGTATTGGGTTAAAAAAAATGCAGACGTTGCCTTTAAACAACAGTTTGAGCAATTAGCCCAACAGTATCCTGATTTTAAATTTGATGTGTTCTATACCCAAGAAGTACCCGCAGACGCACGTTTAAATAATGAATACTTACATATCATTAAAAATCTTGAGCAAAGTACGGTGTATGTATGTGGTCCTTCAGGTTTTGTCGCAACAGCTGGGCAATTATTTGAACAGGCCAAAGTACTCAAAAGCGAAGCATTTAGCCTAAGCCCAGTGATTTCTGATGACACCGGATTTATCAATGTCACATTAACCAAATCCAATAAAGTGGTTGCAATCCCCAAAGGTCAAGCCATTTTAGTTGGTTTAGAACAACAAAATATCAAACCAGAACATGGTTGCAGAATGGGTATTTGCAATAAATGCGCGTGTAATAAAGCACAGGGTGCCACAAAAAACTTAGTCAATGGTCAAGAAAATTTTGAACCAAATAATTTGCTGAGAATTTGTGTAAATACTGCCAAAACTGATTTAGTTATTGATCTTTAAGCGAGTTTTATCATGAATATGCCAGTTAAAATTCAATATTTTAAAAACACCAAAAACCGTGAACTGACCCAGACTGAGCTAGATGCTTTAGCGCGCGAGCTAGATGCGATTAAGCAAGAAGTCTTAGATGATATTGGCGAAAAAGATGCCAAATATATCAAAAAAGTATATGCCGCTATTCGTTATAGCAGTATTTTAGGCCGAGCATGCTTATTTGCGGGTTGGTTTCCACCAGCATGGTTACTGGGTACAGGTTTACTGAGCTTTGCTAAGATCATGGAAAACATGGAACTCGGTCATAATGTCATGCACGGACAATATGACTGGATGAATGATCCACGCTTTAAAGGTACAACTTACGAATGGGATATTGTTGGAACCTCTGACAATTGGCGCCAGACCCATAATTATAAGCATCATACCTATACCAATATCAAAGGTATGGATGATGATATCGGCTATGGTTTATTGCGTTTATTTCCTGAGCAACGTTGGAAACCGGGTTTTTTATTGCAGCCTTTATATGCAATTCCGTTCTGTCTATTGTTCCAATGGGGCGTTGCAATCCAAAACCTTGAAATTGGTAAATTGGTTTATAAACGTAAAACTTGGGCGCAGTTTAAAGAAGAGTGGAAGCCGACCCAGAAGAAAATTGGTAAACAGTTTTTTAAAGATTATCTTTTCTTCCCCGTGATTGCTGGTCCAGCAGCTTTACCTGTATTTACAGGTAATTTAGTCGCCAATGGTATTCGTAATATTTGGACATTTAGTATCATTTTCTGTGGTCACTTTACCAAAGATGTCGAAGTGTTCCCTAAAACTGTTTTACAGGATGAAAGTCGTGGACATTGGTATATGCGCCAGATTCGTGGTTCTTCGAATTTAACTGGTTCAGAAGCATTTCATATTTTGACAGGTCATTTGAGCCATCAAATCGAGCATCATTTATTCCCTGAAGTACCTGCTCGTCGCTATCGTAAAATGGCGCCCAAAGTTGAAGCGGTATGTAAAAAGTATGGTTTAAACTACAACAATGCAAGTTTGTTTAAACAGTATGGTCAAGTCCTTGGACGTATTGTGAAATATGCATTTCCATTTAAAAAGTAGTTGATTTTCTAAAGCCAAAGCCACTTTTAAGTGGCTTTTTTATTGTCAATGATTGGGTTTTTCAGTAAAGTTTATTTGACTGTTATTAGGGTTAATGAGAAGAATATGATTCAAAAACAATTAGAAAATATACAAAATTGGTTAGTGCAACATGCTGCAAAGATCGCAAATCAATCACTCAATCCTGCGGCAAGTATTGCTGATATAGAACAATTTGAACAAAGGCTTTCTAAGCATTTACCTGATGATTTTAAACAGTTGTACTGTTGGCATAATGGGATGAATGAAGAGGAAAATTTAGGCAGTTTATTTTATGGTATGGAATTTTTATCGCTGACCAATATTGAAAATAAACGTGCCGATCTTGCAGATCTCGTTGATGAGTTGTTTGTACTTCAACATGCTGACCCACAAATCAATCCAACCAATGCCCACCATCGAGATTGGGTTCAGTTTGCGCACGATGGTGGGCGAACAGGTTTGTATGTGGATTTAGCACCCACCGCCGTAGGTCAAATTGGGCAAGTGATCTTTATTGATCATGAATATGATGTTGGGATTTTGGTCGCTAACTCGATTACCGATTTACTTCAACAATTTTCAGATGATTTAGACAATGACTTATATCAGCTGAATGAAGATGCTTTAGAAGATGAAAATGAATTTTTAGAAAGTGATACAGCTATTGATCTGGTCAATTGGCATATGAGTGAACGCTGGGCGCGTCCTGATTTTACTTAGATTTTTTTAGAAAAATCATTTTATAAAATTATGTTTGAACGCTTCACTCATAAAAGTGTATCAATAGCGATTATTGCTACACACTCAATTTTGAACGTATTACATTTCTAATCGAATCAATTTTACAAAATCAAGTAAGCTCTAATTTTTAAACGAGCAAAATGATGGATCATAAAATAACGGTTGATGAGGTTGTAGCACGTTCAGTAAAAATCAGAGAACGTTATCATGAGCTAGAGCGAATAAATCATCATGCTGAATGGACAGTGCAAGAGGATGCGTTGGCATTTTTATCTGATGCTGGATTGGTTGGGAGATTAGTCATGGCGCAGACAGGGAAGTGGTTACACAAAGGCGATGCTCAACAAGAGTTGCAGCATAAGTTAGGTGAATGTGTCTGGTGGTTAGCCATTATTGCCAATGAATTAGATATGGATTTAACTGCAGCCACACAATACTTTTTAGATAAAGCTGAAAAGATTTAAATTTTTGGAAAAATGTTTATTGAACATTTTTTATGACCAAGCATTTGATCATTAATTATATAGTCAACCTGTCAAAAACTCAGACACAAGAATATAATTCTTCTTAATTAATATCTTAAATTAAATCAATTGCATGGAAAAATAAATTGTTTGATTATAAAAAGCTTGCAATGCCACACCTTACATTCAAAGTTTAAATACCATTGCGTAGGCGATGCCTCACTTTTCAGAGATGAAAAGATGACAAAAATCTTTTGCTGGGCGAGGGGTACGTCCTGTACCCCCGCCCAACGGCGACATCCCTGTCGCCCCACAGTAGGATCACCATCTAGGACTTAAAATTACAAAAAATGAATTAATAACCAACAGTTTCTAAAAGTTCATATAAAAACATAAGCTCAATTTGTGATCAATGACTTGATGAAAATTAATTCTATGAATAATTAGGTGGTTTAACTATAGAATTTTGACGGGCTTGTTTCAATTTGTATATTTAGTATGAATGACTAACCGATAAATAAGTCATAGCCCATTCGGCCAATTAAAAATACCAGTAAAATTAAAAAGAAAATACGAATAAAACCACTTCCATATTTAAATGCTAAAGCGGTACCCGCAAGTGAGCCTAAAACATTGCAAACTGCTAAAATGATGCCAGCCATCCATAAAATATGCCCAGAAGGGATAAAGAAAAACATGGCAGCAATATTGGTAGCGACATTGACCAATTTGGCAGATGCAGAAGCATTTAAAAAATCAAAAGCAAATACTTTCACAAACAGAAAGAGTAAAAAACTACCTGTCCCTGGGCCAAAAATTCCATCATAAAATCCAATTAAGGCGCCAAAAAATAAACCTAACGCAATTTCTTTTTTACCCGTCTGTAACACAGTATGGATTTTACCTAAGTCTTTTTTGGCAAAGGTGTAGATCGCAATCAAGATCAGTAAAAAGAATACAATATAACGCATCAACTCTTTAGGTATCAATGAAACTGACATTGCACCTAAAAAAGAAAATATAAATGCTGCCAACATTGTGGGTAGTATAAGTTTCCAATTGATTGTAACTTTCTTAAAGTAAGCAAATGCAGAAGATACAGTCCCTGCCATGGCAATGATTTTATTGGTTCCAAAAACTGTGGCGAGACTTTGATTGGGAAAGGCATGCATTAGTGCTGGGAGTAGAACTAATCCACCTCCACCGACCGCAGCATCAATTAAACCCGCACAAAAAGCGAAGAAGCCTAAACTCAGAAGTATTGTCTCGTATTCCATTACAGATTGTTCTAACTGCTATTTTAAGAGAATAATCATAGAATATATTCAAATAAAAGTAATTAAAAAGTGCTAATCTCAATCCATGAGATTAGCGCTTTAGTTTTAAATGCTTTGTAAATCTACAAGTTTTTCAAAAAATTAGAAATCAACAGAAGTTTGTAGATAGAAAGTACGTGGCTGTCCTACGTATTTACCACCTGTAGAGTCAGATGAACGAGTAAAATATTCTTGATCAAATAGGTTTTTAATCCCACCTGCAACTTTTAAGCCGTAAAAATCTTGCCCAAAATCATAAGCTGTACGCACAGCAAAAGTTGAGTAACCTGGGATATCACCAGTACGACCATCTGCCGTTTCAACAGTTTGGTAAACATTGCCTGAACCCGGCGCATGTTGTTTAGATTGAGCAAACATATCTGCATTGACAGACCATTGGTCAAAGCTATAACCAAGCCCTAAATTTCCAACATGTCGTGAATAATAAGGTAAGTCCTTACCAGCAAATTTACCTGCTTCAGACATTGCTTTGGTAAAGGTATAATTACTATAGACTTTAAGACCTTCAAGTGTGTCATAAAGATTACCAAAGTCATAACTTAGGCCAAGCTCTACACCTTTATGACTGGTTGCACCTAGATTGGTCCAAATACCTGTACCAATATTATCAGGGCGTTCAAGTAATAATTCTTTATCAAAGTCTAAATAGAACACTGTAAATTCAGCATTTAAACCATTGCCGAGGTATTTTGTGCCGATTTCATAGTTGTTGGATTTTTCAGGATGGAGACCATCTAAAGTGGTTACAGCTTTATTGCTTTCGACTTTAGCCAACTGGTTATATTGTTGAGGGCCAAAAGAAACCGCTGCATTGGCAAAAACATTCCATTGTTCATTGAAATTGTATTGCACTGCAAGGCTTGGTAAAAACTCATCAGAATTAATTTTTGGATGCACCGTATTGATAAATTTACCATTTTGATAAGCGGTATAATCATTATGGGTTTTAATAGACTCAAAACGTACACCCGGAGTGATGGTTAGTGCACCTAGACCAAAACGGTTATCAATATACACGGCATGCGCTTTGGTTCCACCTTCACTAGTGGTGTTGGCAAGACGTTCACCCGGTGTACCTGTTGCAGTATTATATGGTGCTGTACGACCCGAAAACTCTGAACTGTCTTCTTGTAAATAGCGATAACCGACAGTGACTTCATTATTCATATTGCCCAAAGAGTAGGCGCGTGAATAACGTGGTTCAATGCCAAAATATTTATAATCACGTGGAGAGTTACTAATTCGACTATTTGCAGTACCTTCTACAGCTGACTCTAGATCACTGGTACGGAATGAATCGACATAATAGCCTAAGATTTCAAAGTTATTGAGTTCATCTTTATGGCTATATTTCACAGAAACATCTGAACGACGACCTGCAAAATAGTTACGGTATTGGTTCGACTGGTATGGGTTTTTGGCATAATCTGCAGTCGTTAAGCCCTCTGGCATTTCGCCACGGCCTTCATAATGATGCAGATTAAGTGCAATCGAATCTGCATTTGTAAACTGATATGACGACTTTAACATGATGTCATCGATATCTATGTCGTTATTGGCTTCGCGATAGCCATTTCCTTTGGTTCCTGAATAAAGTAGCGCAAGACCTAAACCATTATCCATCGTACCGCCGATAAAGAGGTTTGGACTGTACTTGAGTTGGTCGGTACCTGTGGCGAATTCAGTGGTTAAACCAACAGAGCCTGATAGTTTTTCAGGGATTGCACGGGTATTAAAGTTGATGATTCCCCCCACGTTTTGAGGCCCAAAGCGGACTGAACCTGCGCCACGAACAACGTCCACAGATTCAATATTGCCCATTGAAACAGGTGCCATAGACAATTGTGGTTGACCATAAGGCGCGAAGGATAATGGAACACCATCCATCAAGACCGTGGAGCGAGGTGAGAGGCGAGAGGTTAAGCCACGTACACCCAGATTGAGTGAAACATCACTACCACCTGTTCCATTGCTGTCCTGAACCTGAACCCCTGGCACTTGTTTTAACGCATCACGGATAGAGGTCACCGCAGATTCGTCCATTTTTTTACGATCGATAATGGTACGTGCGCCTGCATGTTTATGAACTTTTTCAGCATTGGCTGCTTCAAGCCAGTTTCCTTCAGCTTGTACGGTGATTGTTTTAAGTGTTTGCGTTGAAGTTTCTTGATTGTCCTCGGCAAAAGCAGCATTGGATATAAAGCTAAGTGAAACAGCAATTGCAAGGCTGAGATGTGAGGGTTTAAACAGGGCGAAGTCAGGTGTTCTATGGCTTAAAATTTTCATAAAGAGATAGGCATTTGAAATTGTGCGTATCTTAATCTCTTCAAGCATATTTTTAAATCAGGATGATTATCATTTAAAACTATTGTTTAATTCAAATTAATAGATTTTTTAATCAAAGATTCACTTTTTTATATTGCAATCGCAAATTTATATAGCGCAATAGCAAAAAACCGTGCATAAGCACGGTTTATATAATAATCAAAAACTTATTTAAACTGGATCGAACCATTGGCATTGACTGTGATTTTTGATTCTCCCGCTGCCATATTTTGACCACCAACGGCATCGGCAGCTTCGAACTTAGCCATAGATGCACGCGCTGCATATACTGGTTGCGGATAAGAGTTACTGGTGTTGATGTTGATATTGACCAAGTTATAAGACGATTTATTCCACGCTTGCGTTAAAATTTGCGCACGTTGCTGAAAGTTCTTTGAAGCTTCAACCATCAACTCATTTTCAACTTTTTTACGTTGTTCATCAGACACTGTGAAATTAATCGATTGTGTTTGGAAGCTAGTTTGCAATTCGTTGATTAATTGGCTTGCCGCTTTAAAATCTTTACTTTCAATTTGAATTTCTGCACGACCACGCCATTCTTTCAATTTTTGGTTGTCATTGTCATAAACAGGGTAAGTGGTTTGTGAGCCTGTTTCGACTTTAACTTGTGGATACTTTTTGGAAATGCTAATGGCTTGATTCATTAACTGGGTGATTTGAGAAGATAACTCAGCAGGTTGCTTGTTGTTTTTCTCAATAAAAAGTACAGCATGCATTTCATCATTAGACACCTGACGTGTCGCATCTGCTTGAACGTTGACAATATTGTAGTTTAACGGGTCATTTTCTGCTGCCATCGTCATTGTGCTCAGTGTGGTTCCCAAGAGTAAAGTAGTTAAAGCTAAATAACGCATAATGAATCCTTAAAATTGTTTGACTAAATTTTATGACCGAAAGATATATTGTATAAATTGAATCTGTTTTTAATCATAAATCTGGTTTGCGGAAAACTATGGCAGATTTTGTGGTGCATTTGTAATAATTTGCATATGAATTGCAATTTTATTTTTAGTAAAATTTTTTTAAAAATTAAAAGCTTATCAAGTTTGATTGTGGTAAAAAATGATCAGAGTGGTTGAGATTTATAAAGTGATTTTAATTATCGGCTTTTCTTTGCTTTGTCACATAGTATGATGATAATAACCAATTAGATTTAGCTAAATGTTTTTTTCGATAAATGGAGTGTGGATAAGTACATAAAAGATATTTATTTTCTTGTAAAAAACTGTATTATCGCGCTCCTAGTTATGAAGATTAAAAGCACTCTAACTAGATTTCTATAAAGCACCGAGTCAAAGGACCACAAGTCACCCGACTTATTTCTTTCAACCCATATCAGAGATGGTAATTCGATATGAGCGTTACTTCTGTAAATCCTGCTGCCACTTCCACAAACGAATACTACTTGACTCGCCAAAGTCAGATGGAATCGAATGTTCGTAGTTATCCACGTAAATTACCGTTAGCGATAGCGGAAGCACATGGTTGTTGGGTTACCGATGTTGAAGGTACAAAGTACCTCGATTGTTTAGCTGGGGCAGGAACATTGGCATTAGGCCATAACCATCCTGCGGTGATTAAAAGTATTCAAGACACTTTAGCGAGTGGTCTCCCTTTACATACTTTAGATTTAACAACGCCTTTAAAAGATGCTTTCACTGAAGCACTGCTTGCACAACTTCCGGGTGGGCAAGAAGAGTATTGCTTACAGTTCTGTGGCCCATCTGGTGCAGATGGTACAGAAGCAGCGATTAAATTGGCGAAAACCTATACAGGTCGCAATACAGTTATCAGTTTCTCTGGCGGTTACCATGGGATGACTCATGGCGCGTTAGCGATGACAGGTAACTTATCTGCTAAAAATGCGGTAAATGGCTTAATGCCAGGCGTACAATTTATGCCATACCCGCATGAATACCGTTGCCCGTTGGGTGTTGGCGGTGAAGCAGGTGTTGATGCCTTAACTTATTATTTCGAAAACTTCATTGAAGATGTCGAAAGCGGTGTAACTAAGCCTGCAGCTGTGATTCTTGAAGCAATTCAAGGTGAAGGCGGTGTGGTTACAGCACCTGCGAAATGGTTGCAAAAAATCCGTGAAGTGACTGAGCGTCATAACATTGTGTTGATTTTGGACGAAGTTCAAGCGGGCTTTGCACGTTCAGGCAAAATGTTTGCTTTTGAACATGCTGGTATTGAACCTGATGTTGTGGTGATGTCAAAAGCAGTGGGTGGTAGCTTACCATTGGCTGTTTTGGGTATTAAACGTAAGTTTGATGCTTGGCAACCTGCAGGTCACACAGGTACTTTCCGTGGTAACCAACTTGCAATGGGTACTGGTCTTGCAACGATCAATACCATTAAAGAGCAAAACCTTGCACAAAATGCGCAACAACGTGGTGATTTCTTACAAGCTGAATTGAAAAAATTAGCGCAAGAATTCCCATGTATTGGTAATGTTCGTGGTCGCGGTTTAATGATCGGTATCGAAATTGTGGATGAGCGTAAGCAAGCGGATCATATGGGTTCTCTTCCTGCGGATTCACAGTTGGCTGCTGCAATTCAAACGGCATGTTTTAACAATAAATTATTGTTAGAAAAAGGCGGCCGTAGCGGTACAGTGATTCGTTTACTTTGCCCATTGATCATTACTCAAGAAGAATGTGAAGAAGCTATTGCGCGCTTTAAGAAAGCGGTTGCAGAGGCTCTTATTGCAGTTCGAGGCGCTTAATTCATGGTAGATTTTGCAGAACATCGTAAAGCGTTACTCTGCAATGATGCTCAATCTATTGCTGACTATGAGTCAGCAATGGGTGAGGCGACTAAAGCGGTCGCAGCATGGTTGCAAAATGACAAAATGTATACAGGTGGGAGCATTAAAGAACTTCGTGAAGCGATTTCTTTTGCACCGTCTAAACAAGGTCTAGGTTTACACCAATCGCTTGAGCGTATGGTTGAGCTTTTCCTGAACAAAAGTTTGAAAGTACATCATCCACACTCTTTAGCACATTTGCATTGCCCAACTATGGTGACAAGTCAAATTGCTGAAGTCTTGATTAATGCGACCAACCAATCAATGGACTCATGGGATCAAAGCCCAGCAGGTTCTTTGATGGAAGTTCAATTGATCGACTGGCTGCGTCAAAAAGTAGGTTATGGTGCAGGTCAGGCAGGTGTGTTCACCTCTGGCGGCACTCAATCTAACTTGATGGGCGTATTGTTAGCGCGTGACTGGTGTATTGCCAAGAACTGGAAAGACGAAAATGGTCTGCCTTGGTCTGTGCAACGTGATGGCGTTCCAAGTGATGCCATGCGTAATGTCAAAGTGATCTGTTCTGAAAATGCACATTTTTCTGTGCAAAAGAACATGGCGATGATGGGCATGGGCTTCCAATCTGTGGTGACTGTTCCAGTCAATGAAAATGCGCAGATGGATGTTGATGCGTTAGAAAAAACCATGACGCATTTACAGGCTGAAGGTAAAATTGTTGCTTGTGTCGTTGCGACTGCAGGGACAACCGATGCAGGTGCGATTGATCCATTGAAGAAAGTGCGTGAAATCACCAATAAATATGGTGCGTGGATGCATATCGACGCAGCATGGGGTGGTGCACTGATCTTATCGAATGACTACCGTTCAATGCTTGATGGTATTGAATTGTCTGATTCGATTACATTGGATTTCCATAAGCATTATTTCCAAAGTATTTCATGTGGTGCGTTCTTGTTGAAAGATGAAGCGAACTATCGTTTTATGCATTATGAAGCTGAATATTTAAATTCTGCTTATGATGAAGAACATGGTGTACCGAACCTAGTGTCTAAATCTCTACAAACTACACGCCGTTTTGATGCGTTGAAATTGTGGATGACGATTGAAAACCTAGGTGAAGAGCTTTATGGTTCAATGATTGACCATGGCGTTAAGCTAACTCGTGAAGTGGCAGATTACATCAATGCTACTGCTGGTTTGGAAATGCTGGTTGATCCACAATTTGCATCGGTATTATTCCGTGTAATACCTGATAATTATCCAGTTGAATTGCTTGATACTTTGAACCAAAACGTTGCAGATGAATTATTTGCGCGTGGTGAAGCTAATATTGGTGTAACTAAAGTTGGACAGGTTCAATCTTTGAAAATGACCACTTTAAGTCCAGTTGCAACTTTAGAAAACGTCAAGAATCTTCTTGCTTTGGTGTTAGAAGAAGCTGACCGTATTAAAGATGCAATTGCTGATGGTACCTATACGCCTGCAATTGACTAGATTGATATCCAGTTGATTGACGTTCGAAATAGATTAATTTTATTTCAAAAAAACGCCCGATGAATTTCATTGGGCGTTTTTTATTTAAGGGCGTTTCGATCTAAAATATGATCAGTGATCAAATGCTTGTTCATAAAAAAAGAGATCTTATTGATCTCTTTTAAATTGAATATTGGGTATTAAAAATTACACATTGAGCTATTACGGGTGAGATCAGGTCCCCAAGTACGATATCCTTGAGTATCAATATGGATTTGCCCTGAAGCATACAATCCTAAGCCCATGTTTAAGCTTTGGCCATACTGCGACCAGAACTGGCATAATTTGAATTTGGTATGTTCAATATACGCATAGTCTTGAGGTTGCGGATTTTCTGGCCCAATACGGAAATCAATGGCTGAATTGAATAAGTGACGTGAAGATCCAGCACCACCCGCACATTGGTTTAAAGGTAAGTCTCGATATACCGAGGTTACGGTAAAATCAGTCAGAACTTTAGAGGCAACCAAGTATTTAAATACTTTTAATGTCGGTAATTGATTACTCCAAAGCTCACGGCTTGGAATCATATATTCAGACTTACCACACTTGTCCCAATCACGCGCAGTTTTAAATAACTCAAAACTAGGAATAATATTTCCAGCATTATTTTGTTCAAGAAAACGTTCATAATCACGTGCACGTGACTGATTGTCGCCATAGATCAACCATTGGCGATAAGATGAAGGCATCGTTTTAGGAGGAATGGGGCGCTCAATCGTAATTTTTTCTTCGGGGATGTAAATACGCTGACCATGCGACGTGCTAATTGTTGGATTCTTTTGAGGGGAAGATGTACATCCAGCCAGAATCATTGTAGTAACACCGACAGCAAGTAAACCTTTCAAAATAAATTTCATTCTCAATATTAGCTAAAGCAAGTAACGGGCTATTTTAGTCTAGTTTGGCGCGTATATTATGGATAAATTGCAAATAAATGTACAATTTACATATTAAAATGCAAAAAGATCAGCCTAAGCTGATCTTTTTTATACAATACTTATTTTTCTAAGTATTGTAATTTATCGGCTTTACCATTCCACTCTTCACGATCTTCAGGTTGATCACCGATTTGAGTAATGTTTGGCCATTTTTGAGCAAGTTCAGCATTTAGTTCAATAAATACTTCTTGACCTTCAGGGAGTTCATCTTCAGAGAAAATTGCATTTGCAGGACACTCAGGTTCACATAGCGCACAGTCAATACATTCGTCTGGACTAATGACTAGGAAATTTGGACCTTCATAAAAACAGTCTACTGGACATACTTCTACGCAGTCTTGATATTTACACTTAATACAATTTTCAGTGACAACAAAGGTCATGGCGTCAGCTACCTAAAAATATGGTTCTAATTAATAATGCTGTATTTTAGGGAAAACGCCGCAAACTAACAATTGCTTTTATTGATATTTAATATAGAAGAACCTGCTAAATCAATTTTTTTTATAGAAAATTCTTCTAACTTGTGATGAATTATGCATTTTTTAAAATATGCGCCGTTATTTTGATGTTGCCATAGGTGAAAAAATGCTAAACATATTCAAAAAAGAACATAAATATGAGACTAAATCACAGAAGCGAAATGGGGTTATTACCTTCGCGTGCTGGTTTTTTAGCCAATTGCTATATTCAGAACTATTTAGAATTCTTTAGACCTGTATTTTCAGTATCAGTCAGATCATCACAATGTATAGATAAGATGAATATCTTCAGGTTCTAATTCCAATAATTGCTGATCAGGTTTTTCTAAGACCAGCGCGCCTTGTTTAAGATAAAAGTCGACAGTACGCTGGGTTGGTGTTGCTGAAATATACAGTTGTTTAGCACCAAGTTGCTCAGCTGATTTTATCGCTGAGTGCATGAGTTGTGTACCAAGACCAAGGCCTTGATGATTTGCATCGACATAAAAATATTGTAATAGCTTCGCATCTGGATAATCAGTGATGACTTGATTAGATACCAGTTGTACACCAATTAATCGATTTAATTGATTAAATGCACCCACACATCGTCCACCTTGAATAAGATGCTGCTTTAACAGCGGGGGGTCATTTTCTAAATGATATTCATCCCAGCTTTGCACATCATAAAAACAATCTACTAAATGTAAATTTTGCTTTTGTTGTAGATACATTTGGGTGATTAATTCACGTCGATCAATATGTTGCCAAATGAGATCTATATCGGAAAGCTGCAGGAACTTGAGTAAAATATTGATATTATTCTCCTAAAACTTAGCATTCAATTACTCATTATGGAGTGCTATTTTACGCTTTAGACTGGCTTAAGTTATCGTCTAGATTGCTATTTAAAGATCAATAGACGCAAGTTATTTCCAGCCTAAGTAGAGAGTTTCAAACTTACTTAGACTGGATAGCTGTTACTGCTTATGCATTTAGTGCTGCTTTTAATGCATAGAGGTGATCTAGCGCTTGGCGAGGCGTTAAATCATCGACATCAATATTTGCTAAAGCATCGAGTACAGGTGATGATTTTTCAACTTCAACAACTTTTTCAATCTCAATGATGTGTTCAAGCTTTTCAGGTTCAACGGTCTCAACTTCTGCAAATAAGTCATTTTGCACAACGGATTGCAATTGTTGCTGTTGTTGTTTCTCTAAAATTTTTAAACGCTTTTGCGCTTCTTTAATCACCCCCGCAGGGATCCCCGCAAGTTTTGCAACTTGTAAGCCATGGCTTTGACTGGCAGGACCTTGTTGCACTTTATGCAATAGAATCAAATTACCATTTAACTCTTTGGCAGTCACATGGTAGTTATCAATTGCCACTTCTTTTGAAAGTTCAGTTAATTCAAAATAATGTGTGGCAAAGAGACATAAACATTTGATTCGTTTGGTCAGATCAAGCACACATGCCCAAGCTAGGGATAGCCCATCATAAGTACTTGTACCACGACCAACTTCATCCATAAGCACCAAAGACTGATTGGTTGCATGGTGCAAAATCTGAGATGTCTCGGTCATTTCCACCATAAAGGTAGATTTACCCGTAGATAAATCATCAGCAGAGCCTATTCGAGTAAATATGCGGTCAATTGGTCCTAACTTCGCAGATTTAGCAGGGACGAAGCTACCACAATACGCCAGCAAACTAATCAGTGCAGTTTGACGCATAAAGGTCGATTTTCCGCCCATGTTTGGCCCTGTAATGATCGCCATACGATGATTGAAATCGAGTAGGGTATCATTGGGGGTAAATGGCGTTTTACTGAGTGACTCAACTACAGGGTGTCGACCAGCGGTAATTTTAATCCCGATTTCTGGGCTGTATTCAGGTCGGTTCCAATTATTCAAACGGGCTTGATGGGCAAAGTTTGCCAATAAATCGATATGGGCAATCGATGCACTCATCATTTGTAAATTGGCAATATCCGCTCTTAATTCTTCCAGTAACATTTCAAAGAGTAGTTTTTCTCGCGCAAGTGCACGTGATTCACTGGAAAGTACTTTATCTTCAAAAGATTTTAATTCTGGGGTGATATAACGCTCGGCATTTTTCAGCGTCTGACGACGGATGTAATGATCAGGCGCTTGTTCAGCTTGGGCACGGGTGAGTTCGATATAGTAACCACTGACACGGTTATAACCAATCTTCAGGGTATTGATGCCCGTGTTTTCTCGCTCTTTGATTTCTAAATCAATCAGGAATTGGCCTGCGTGATCACGAATTTTACGCAGTTCATCGAGCTCATCATCAAAACCTTCTGCAATTACATTGCCATCACGCAATAGTACAGGAGGATGTTCAACAATCGCAGACAGTAAACGTTGATGTAATCCATTAAAATCGCCCAATTCTTCATTCAATTGTACAATCAATTTAGATTGCTGAGTCTCAAGAATCGGTTGGATTGCATGTCTTAAAAATGGGATTTGTGCACATGCTTGACGAAGCTGCACCAAATCACGAGGACGTGCACTGCCAAGTGCAACACGACTTAAAACCCGTTCAATATCGCCAATTTCTTTTAAGACTAAGCGAACAGGACTTTCATGGTAGCCTTTGAGTAAAGTATCCGTTGCATCTAAACGTGCATCTAAGATTTGAGTATCACGAATGGGCTGCATCAAGGTACGTGCCAGTAATCGTCCGCCCATTGCAGTTTGGCAATCATTGATTAAGCTAAATAGCGAAGTACCGTGCTCAAATAATGGATCAATAATTTCTAAATTACGGCGTGTAACAGGATCAAGTGCAATAAAATCTGAGCTTTGTTCTAATTTAATTGAACGAATATGTGGTAACGCAGTTTTTTGAGTTTCTTTGGCATAATGAATCAGTGCAGCGGCAGCCGCTTTAGCCAAGGGTAGATGGTCAATACCAAAACCAGAAAGTGTGGAAACTGCGAATTGGTCACATAAGGTTTTTTGTGCGTTATTTAAATTAAAATCGACATTAGGTCGTTTGGTAATTGGACATTCAATTTGTCGTTTAATATCTTCAATAATATTTGGGTCGACTATGTCTTCATCGACCAATATCTCACTTGGCATTAAGCGAGCCAATTCAATCGCCAAGCTTTCAGATTTAAATTCTTGTTGTTGAACTTTAAAAATACCCGCACTTAAATCCAGTAGTGCCATACCAATTTGGTTTTGTTGAAAGCAGATTGCAACAAGATTCGATGCTTGTGTTGCGGTTAACAGGGCATCATCGGTCAATGTTCCAGGGGTAATAATTCGCACTACACCGCGTTCAACAGGTCCCTTACCTGTGACTTCACCAATTTGCTCACAGATGACAACTGCTTCGCCTTTTTTAACCAAACGCGCCAAATAGCCTTCCGCAGCATGGTATGGAACACCTGCCATTGGAATAGGTTCACCATTGGCTTTACCACGATGAGTGAGGGTAATACCCAAAAGTTTTGCGGCTTTTTTAGCATCGTCAAAGAACAGTTCGTAAAAATCGCCCATGCGATAGAACATTAAAGAGTGTGGATGCTGCATTTTTACTTTTAGATATTGCTGCATCATTGGGGTGTGGGAGGATAAGTCAGCCATTGTTTCCATGCTATTCATGTATGTTAAATCTCTAAATTTAAATAATAAATAAGTTTATTTTGAAAGTTTGGCTATCTAACCAATTCTAACAACTTCTGCGCAAATCTGACCTAAGCAAAGGAAAAAGCATCGCTTTAGTGTACTTTTATTAGTGCCAAAATTGAGTCAACAATGTGTGAGGAAACAAATTGGTTTCTCTCGGTCGCCATCTTAACAAATTGAGGCTGATTCACAAAAAGGAATCCGAAGATGAGTGCGGAAATTAGCAACAAAAAGAAAATGGCATGATCTGCTCGTGCTATTGATAAGATGAAGATAGGGGATGTCGTAAAAGAGGTGGGTTATCTCTATTTAACTAAAGTGATTATTGTTTTACGCTCTGAAGTTAAGAAAAATATACAAGGTGTGCGAAATTTAAAAGGACAACTTGAAGCAAGACGAACTATATGCTTATGTAATTACAGATAAAATAACACCTGATAGCATCGTCTATACTGATTAATGGCGTAGTTAAAATTCTCTAGATATAGCGGGTTCTGCCATCATAAAATTTATCATTCTACGCACTTTGCAAATGGTCAAAATCATTTTTATGGAATCGAAAATTATTGGAATTAAAATCAAAGGTTAGTATGAAAATAATAATATACCGAAAAAGATTATTTCCCTTATTTTTGAAGGAAAGGGGGGCAAGATTTACTACGGAAGTCCAAAACCACTATTGAGAATTTTGAGATCATGGACTGGAATTTAAAGCTCATCTAGTAGGACTCCGTTTTTATTATTAGATGATCAATATTTTTTAAAAACAATTAATTACGCTAAATTGAAGCATCTATATTTATTTATGTTTGGAAGTTAA